>DAOPZB010000180.1:0-3534 GCA_035353195.1 Methanothrix sp.
TGTCTTTGGTCTAACCATGCTTCTACCTCATTCTCTTGATGAGATCCGCGAGATCGGTGCGGAATCCCAGGTCTCCGCCCTGCTGTGCGGTCTTCTTGATGGTCTTTAAGCCCTTCCTGGCGGGATGAAGCCTGAAGAGTGGCTTGATCTCCAGGTCCTTGAGGCTGGCCGCCCCGGAGTTGAGGGCAGATGCCAGCTCTTTGAAGGATTTGTAAGATGTCTTCTCCTTCAAGTATTCCTCGGTCAGCCTTCGATTTGCCGAAAGCCGGCCGCGCTTCTCCAGGAGCATGGCCAGGGTATCGTCATCGATCTTTCCCCAGGCCACATAATCCTTGACCTTCTGAATCATGCCCCGGAAATGGGCATCTTCCTTGACCACTACGCAGTGATTGACCCGGTGGATGCGCAGCATCTCCAGGGTGGACTTGACACCCGGCCTGAGATTGACTTCGCCCCTCAATCTGATTATGGCGAACATCTTCAGGCCCTCACTTGAATGGTATTGATGAGCGCGTTGTATGTGGCCTTGGCGAAGTTGAGGGTGGTTCGGGTGGATCCGGCCGTCCTGGTCCAGACGTCCTTGATTCCGGCCATATCCATGACCTTCTTGGATGTCTCACCAGCGGCGATGCCGAGGCCCCGCGGAGCGGGGATGAGAACAACCCGCACCGATCCGGACTCGCCCACTACCTCGTAAGGCACAGTATGCGCCTGGCCGCAGCCGCATTCCCAACTGCCGCAGCCTCTCTTCACCTTCATGATATTCATCTTGGCATTATCGATGCCCTTCTTGATGGCTTTTCCCACCTGGACATCCTTGCCCTCTCCAAGGCCGATATAGCCGTCCCGGTTGCCGACGATCACCGTGGTTCTGAATTTGACCCGTCTTCCAGAGTCGGTCATCCTCTGAACCATGTTGATGTCTAAAACCTCGTCCTCAAGCCCGGGGATCAGAACATCTATGAGGCCCGCCTCTTTTATGGGCAGGCCGGAGGCTATAGCCTCATCGAAGGTGGTTACCTGGCCCTCGAAGACAAGCTTGCCAAGCCTAGTGGCCGGGATCCACTCTTCCTCGTAGAAATCGCGTTTCTTCCTATTCTTGTCCATAAGTTCACCCCAGTATCTTCTCGCGGACCGCCTCGAATTGGGCTACGATATCGTTTCCGGTGAAATCCTTTATGTGCTTGCCGGAAATTCTCCCCTTATCCGGAAAGATCTCCGGGCTGTGCGGCACATTTACACCCGCGTCCACAACGCCTTTTATGGCGGCATAGATTCTGTTGCCCTTGGTTGAGGCATGCAGGCCGATGTCGGCTATGCCCTCGTCGACGCCTAAAGCCAGCATCTTCTTGCCGAAGAGCAGGCCGGCGAGGTACGCCGCAGGCAAATTGCTTTTGCTGAAGGTGTATCCGAAGTCCACCAGTTCCCGGGAGTTGACGGTGAGCAGGGTCTTGTCGCCCTTCAGCTCCGCCACCACCAGTTGCAGGGTAGTGCCTGCATTGCTCTTCCTGATGACCACACGGGGCTTCTTGGATAAGATCAGCTTATATCTGACGTGATAGTTGGTCCTGCCCTCTCTTCTTCTCCGGAAGGGCACTCTAAATCTAGGTCCAGTAGCCAAGTCACTCACTCCTGGTAAGGCCCTTGGCCTTGATGTAAGCATTCAGGTGGGAGAGGCTTCTGTATTCTCCACCCTTGGACTTGCGGTAGAGCAGACGATAGGCATGACGGTCTATCTGGCCGTCCTCCCGCATCTCCCTGAGCCTCTTTCTCAAGGCCCGGATCTTGGTCATCCACTGCTCCTTTCGGGGGTTCCTGGCGCCCTTGGCACCTCTTCTGTGTCCGGGACCCTTGCAGTGGCCGTAGGCACGCTTCTCCGCCCGGGCTCTGATCCTGCCGCGGCTGTTGCCCTTCTTGGGCTTGGCCTTGATATTGCCCTCCTCGATCTGGGAGCGGATGTCCTCACGGGTTATGGCATCGGAGAGCTCTCCGGCTTTCTCCGGATCGGGATTGATCCAGACCCGGCTCTCGCCGATCTTCAGCTCTGAGGCTGCCAGCCTCTTCTGAGTTGTAAAGCCCGGCATCTTCAGGCACCTCCGAGGGGATTGAGGACCTTCAGGCCAGCCTCTGCTGCCTTGGCCTCTATCTCAAGGTGCTTCTTTTTGCCGACAGCCGAGGCGATGCGCACCGCATGGCCCTCTGCTCCCGACAGCTCAGCCACATTATTTACCAGCAGCTCAGGCAGGCCGCAGGGATGAAATCCCCTGACTGCCTTGGGGCTGCCGAAGCCCGGTCGTACCAGCTTGCCTTTGGCAGCTACCTGCTGCCGGAGCTTGTTGTGCAGGCCGCGAGGCTTTCGCCAGCTAGTGCCGAGCCGCTTCTTTTTATGTGAATCATGAAAGTTGAATTCCGGCTTCTTTGACTTCTGCCGGGCTCTGACTCTCAATAATCTCTCTGCCATCCTCGTCACCTCTTGTCAACCAGGTATATTCCGTCCTGGAATATCCTGATATCGAATCCATGCACCCTGGTAGCCTGCTCGATATTGGCCATGGTCTGGCCTACATGCTCCTTGTCGATGCCTGTGATCTTTAGCTCATCTTTGCCGATCTCAACCGTGGCGCCGGAAAGAATCCGGGCGGATCGGGCCTTTCTTTCGCCGAGGAAATTGCTAATAATTAGCTCGCCGGAAGCTGCCTTGAGCTGGATGGGAAAGTGCGAGTACACGACTTTCATCTTGTACTCGTATCCTTTTGTGACGCCAGCGACCATATTGCTGATGTGCGCTGCCAGCGTTCCCACCATTGCTCGGTGGCGCTTTCTATCGAGCCTGGAATTCACGACGATCAGAGAATCCTCTTTTTTTATCTCAATATCAGGATAGGAGAGCAGCCGGGACAGCTCGCCCTTCGGCCCCTTCACCGTGACGGTATTGCCGTCTAAGGCGACGGTCACTCCTTCCGGGATCTCTACCTGCCGTGCGATCTCTTTGACCATTGCGACCACCTAATATACATAAGCCAGGAGCTGCCCGCCCAGTGATTGAGCCCTGGCATCGGAATGAGCCATGACTCCCTTGCTGGTGCTGAGTATCAGAACGCCGAAGTTCCTGGCGGGGAGGAATCGCTTCTCCCATTTCTCCATCTCTGCAACTTTTGTGGAGAACCGGGGCTTGATCACGCCGCAGCGGTTGATCTTTCCCAGGAGCTTCACTCTGAACATTCCCGACTTTCCGTCGTCAACAAATTCGAACTCGCCTATGTATCCCCTATCTGCCATAACCTTCAAGGCTCTGCCTATGAGCTTGGAGGCGGGATGGATGATACATTCAGGCTTGCCTACGCTCTCCGCATTCTTTATTACGGACAGGGCATCGGCCAGTGGATCCAAAAGCATTGTAACCACCTATGAATATTTTTCAAAGCCCATTTCAGGGGCGATCTCTCGGAAGCACTGCCTGCAGAGGTATATGCCATACTTGCGCACCAGGCCGTTCTTATTGCCGCAGCGCCTGCACAGGTTTGCGCCTCTTCC
>DAOPZB010000181.1:0-3512 GCA_035353195.1 Methanothrix sp.
ACGTCGTTTACGCATGGGCCTTCATCAACGGCCTGGCCTCCAGCTTCGTTTATGTTCCTGCCCTGACGCTTGTTCAGTGGTGCTTTCCGAAGAGAAGGGGCCTGGTGGCAGGTCTGGTGAGCATGGTCTTCGGCCTTTCTGCTGCCATCATGTCCCCTCTCTTTGCAGGGATGTTCTCCGCCTTCGGCTATCAAAGGATGAACCTCCTTATGGCGGCGCTCACCCTTACGATCGGCCTTCTCGGTGCCTACTTCGCCCGGGCCCCCCAGGCATGGGAAGATGCCGCCTCAGTCCGCCGAGCTGGCTCCGCGGCAAAACCGACCGCGGTGATCGTATCCGCCAGGTCGTTTACCGTATCGGAAAGCCTGCACACGAGAAGCTTCTGGCTGCTTTGGGCCACCTGGACATTTGCCGGTGCGGCAGGGGTCTCCATGACCATCCTAGCCGCAGAATACGGCCTCTTCCTGGGCTTCTCCCTGCCATCGGCCATCCTCATCCTCACTGCCTTCAATCTGACCAACGGAATGAGCCGACTGCTCAGCGGCATTTTATCCGACCGGTTCGGAAGAAATCCGGTGATGAGCCTGGCCTTCCTGACAGCCGCCTTCGCCTATTTCATTCTGCCCTGGGCTCGCTCTCTGGAGGTCTGTGCTTTGCTGGCGGCGGTGGTGGGCTTTTCCTTCGGCACCCTCTTCTCAGTCTCAGCGCCGCTGGTTGCAGACTGCTTCGGTCTGGAGCACTTCGGTGCCATCTTCGGCCTGACCTTTGCCGCCTATGGCTTTGTGGCTGGGCCGCTGGGGCCCACCCTCTCCGGATACCTGCTGGATGTGACTGGAGACAACTTCTTCCTGGTCTTTCTTTACCTGGGCGTCTTCTCTATGCTGGCGAGTATTTGCATCCGCAGGGTGGTGCCGCCGCAGAGAAGCTGAGGCATCAAATTGCAAATTGCACATCCACCTCTACCATCTTCGCGCCCAGGCGCAGCGCCTGCTGGGCCGCATCCCGGTCTTTCATGAGAAATATCCTCCACTGGTCCGTTTCGATCATAGCCAGTGAGTCCTTGAGCAGGGCGGAATATCGGCTCTGCCTGGAGAGTTTTACCGCATAGCCTCGGCTGCTCTCCGCTAATGTTACCTCAAAGCCCCTCCTCTCCAGAAGCTTTTGCACACGTTTTCTCTCTCCAGGGGTTTTAAGGACGAAGCGATAGCCATCTCTATCGTAGTAGTCGGCCAGTTCCTGAAAGATGTCCTTCTCAGCAAAGAAATGCTTGAATGCCCAGTGGCGACCGGCTTTGATGATGGTGATTCTCTTCCTGGGTGCAGCGGGCGGGGCAGCGTCGGGCATGGCAGGGTCCTCTTGGATCTAGCATAATTATCATGATAATGCGATATAAAATTTTGCTGAGCGGCTTGATTTCAAAATAGAGGATCAATTGATTGTGATATGTGCATTTATCCACTCACAATTGCATTGATTTAGGTGAGTTCTTCAGACAATTTGCAGATGGCATAAATTAGAGCCTAATTAATTTTAAATAATATGGTAAAAAAATTAAATAGGCTAACATGGGATAAAAATATTCGTCAGCAATTGCAATTGAGGGTCACTGGCACCGTGCACACACCACATGTGTTTCCTGCCGTGTATTGTGTCGCACCGCTTAAGCATCCTCTATTGGGACAAGGATCGTTTCCGGCCGGAGGAGCTATTCTTCTGGAACTAGCTTGAACTGTATGCCTTCCTGGATTCATGGTAGTATAACAATATCCCTTTGAATCCGTAGTTCCTACTCTTTTAAAGTCGACAGATACACTCGCTCCGCGAACAGGAGTACCATACCAAGTTACACGTATCGGAACAGTGCAGCCCAAATGAGTAGGCAATACATCTCCTCCGCTCCCTAAGTTGATCATATCGGTACTTACTAAATTATATAATATATCGCTACTATCCTCTTTGCACACTTCACAATTGGCCGAAACATCAACTATCAATGCCGCAAAGACCGCGGTCAAAACGACCAACCATATCTCAACTGCCTTCATTTAATTCACCAACCCGATTATATTTGTCCTTATTCTGTTATCAGATTCGATCTGCATTCTGGACTCACATTGTTTTCCAAGCACAAACATTTTCTGTTTGATATTGTTTATGATTAGATCCTTGCGCTGAGCATAAACAGGAGGACAATTTTAGTGCAGCGCAAAAGATTCATATCAATCCTGGGCATGCATTGACCTTCAACGCGGCCAATGAGCGATAATCCTTAGGTCCGAATTTGGCGAATTTAATGGGAACGAATTTGATAAGCAGAGACACTTGCCAGTTGTGCCACAAAGGCGGTCTCGAAGCGTGTACGACTTTATGCCTGCCAGAGTCCGATGCAAAGGGATGTTTTATTGATTTCTGCTGCCAAGTATCCAAACCTACCTGGCTTAAAGGCAGCTCACCTGCGGCGCGTTTTTTCCTGTGTGGCCCTCCCGCAAATCAGGATGCAGGATAAAAACAGCCGTTTTCAGCCAATATCTTGCATTTATTTGATTCTTGCAGTAATATTAATAAAAATAAATAAAAACTTCTCTAGCAAACGGGGGGCTTCTCCTCTGCTACCCATTTTCCGCCATTCTTCAGCCACCCGTCCATATCCGCGGCGGCAATCTTGCCCTCGCCCATGGCGCTGATCACCGTGGCCCCGCCGCTGGTGATGTCTCCTCCAGCCCAGACGCCCTGCATGGTCGTCCGGCCCCGGCTGTCCACTACGAGAGTGCCCCATTTGGTGGTCTTAAGCTCTGGTGTGCTGCTGGCAATTAGTGGATTGGGAACCGTTCCCACGGCGATGACCACCGTATCCACATCGACGATGTGCTCCGAGCCCTTCTTCACCCGCGGGCTCCTGCGGCCCGAGGCATCAGGCTCGCCCAGCTCCATCTGCACGACCTCCATGGCTTTGACCATTCCCCTTTCGTCACCCAAAAAGCGGGTGGGATTGGTGAGGAAATCGAAGATCACGCCTTCTTCCATGGCGTTTTCCACCTCCTCAAGACGGGCAGGCATCTCCTCGCGGGAGCGGCGATAGATGACATGAACCTCATCCGCGCCCAGGCGCATGGCAGAGCGGGCCGCATCCATGGCCACGTTGCCGCCGCCAACCACAGCCACCTTCCTGCCCTTTTTAATGGGCGTATCGTACTCCGGGAACTTATAAGCCTTCATCAGGTTTACCCTCGTCAGATACTCGTTGGCAGAGTACACTCCGCTCAGGTTCTCGCCAGGAACATTGAGAAACCGGGGCGCGCCAGCGCCTATCCCCAGAAAGACTGCGTCGTATTCCCCTTTGAGCAGGCCGTCGACCTGCACCTGTCTGCCCACGACGCTGTCCAGCTCCAGATCGACACCCAATGACTTCACATAATCGATCTCCGCCCTGACGATGCTCTTGGGCAGACGAAACTCGGGAATGCCGTAAACCAGAACGCCGCCGCCATCATGCAAAGCCTCGAAGATGGTAA
>DAOPZB010000182.1:0-3489 GCA_035353195.1 Methanothrix sp.
GAGCGCGAAGGGCAGCCTCCTTCAATAGTTGGATCTTCTCCTCTTCGATGGACTGGTCTTTGTACCTTCTGATGCTGCGCCGATTTCTCAAGATGTCTAGCATGATAACCTCAATTTTTTCCTGGCACTCGCCGACTAAACCGGGCTTACCGAATAGCATGACACCGGCCGGTTGAATACGGTATTGATGATGATGTTTCTCTTTGGCATTTTGGAGAAGCTGTTGGTCAGGGTCATGTGCTCATTGGTGGTCTCCAGAGAGACCGGCTTTGGCCTGGGCGGAGAATATACCACCGTTCCGTTGGTGTTTCCCCGGGGGCTATAGTCGCAGACCAAAATCTGATAGCCGCTGGAGTTGTTCTTTGCGCACCCCACCTCTTCCGTCTCCTGCCAGATCATCTGGGTGTAGTGGCTCACGTCCCCCGGCGAGCCCGTGACGCTGACGGACGGATATTCGCCGTTGATGAAATTCTTCTTCTCCGCGCCCCACTGGCCGACCATCTGGGTGAGATTTCGCTTCAGGCTGGTCGTGGCCAGGGCTATGTTCTGGCCGAATCCTGATTTGGGGCAGTGCTTTTGCCTCCCCTGGGGCAGAAAGGCAGCGGCGTTGTAATCGGCGCACTGCTGGGCCTGCCGGGAGAGGTTCTCGGACCAGTTGAGGCCGGTCACATTGACCTCGGCTCTGTATCGGTTGTGTGCGTCAAGGATCTCCTGCTTTTCCATTGAACTCAGATCTGTGTTGGATGCAATTGCCGATATCATCGATATCGCAAACAGCATCAGTATTGATATTGCCATTGCAACTCTCTTGTTCATTCTGCCACCAGGCCCTTTTCTTATCCGGAGAATAATTATGAATAGAATAACTTAAAGATTTTGATGGCTCTTGGGATCAGGGATCTCGCCAGCCAGACGACTTTTGATGCTCCTTGCTGCCAGCATGGCCGTGGAGAAGGCCGCCTGAAGATTGTAGCCTCCGCAGTCTCCGTCAACGTCCAGAACCTCCCCCAGCAGATACAGCCCATTCACCAACCTGGATTGCATGGTCCGGGGGTCCACCTCCCTGGTGTCCACACCGCCTCTGGTGGTCATGGCCTGATTATAGCCGCCCGTCCCGGACACGACCAGAGGGAGGGCGATGAGGTTTTCCAGCAGCGCGTTTCTCATCTCGCGGCTGAGCTGGGCCGGCTGAAGTCCCGGAGGGATGCCTGAAAGTTGCATTATGCCCTTTATCAGCCGGGCCGGCAGAGGCTTAGGCAAAGGCAATTCGGACAGACGGGATTGCAGGCTCAGGCCGCCCGAATTCCCCCCGATCTTAACGAGCCACTTCTCCAATTCCCCCCGCTGCCTCTCTGCCGCAATGGAGAGCTTGAGAGTGTCGCCGGTCATGATATACCGGGACAGATCAAGAATAGCCGGCCCGGATAGCCCCGTGTGAGTGAACAGAATGTCACCGCAAATCTCCCGTATCTTTGCCCGGCGATAGAGGGATACCTTCGTATCGGCAAGGGAGATTCCGGCCAGCTCGGAAAAAGGATAATCCTGAATGGCGACGGGGACCAGCGCCGGACCGATATCAACAATGCTGTGGCCCAGCAGCCGGGCAAATTCGTATCCATCTCCGCTGCTGCCTGTAGCTGGATAGGAGCAGCCTCCCGTGGCCAGGGCCAGCATCTTGCAGAAATAGCTCTCCCTCCTGCCCTCACTTCTGCCCTCCCACCAGGCGCTCACTGAAAATCCATCATCGGACTTCACTATGGAAGAGGCCGCCCGGCCGCACCTGATCTCTATTCCCCTCTTCCGGCACTCTGTTGTGAGGATTTCCAGAACATCTGCCGATCTCTCCGTATCGGGAAAGATCTTTCCGTTCTCTTTTTGCACCATAGAGAGGCCCCTCTCTTTAAAGAATGCCACCAAATCCTGATTGGAAAATCCCAAAAGAGCCGGGCGCAGGAACCTGCCCCGGTCCCCGTAATGATGCAAAAATGACTGCATATCGCCGTCATGAGTGATATTGCAATGACCCATGCCGGATATGAGAAGCTTTCTGCCGGGAGAGCTGTTCTTTTCCAGGACCAGGATCTTTCTCCCCCCCTCTCCGGCACAGCTCAGAGCGCAGAAGAGCCCGGATGGGCCTCCTCCCACAACGATCAGATCGAATATCAGATCGAATCCGTCGGTCTTCCGGAAGCCCGTCATCTCCCCATTCTCACGATCTTCTGCCATCATTATTCCTTGGAATTGAGCGCATGGGCAGCGGGAATCCCTTAAATACTTTTGCGTAGCTATTTTGTGGGATGCTGAAGATAACTCCCTATTTCGGAGCCATTGTCCTGATAGTATCCATCGGTGGCATCTTTTACCCCAAGCTGGGCTATTTCCTCCTGCTGGTCTTCGCCACGCTGATGATAATCGCACCCTTTCGGGGGCGGTGGTTCTGCGGAAATCTCTGCCCCAGGGGCAGCTTTGTCGACTTCTGGCTGGCGCCCATCAGCCGCATGGTGAAAATTCCGGAAAGGCTGAGAAGCATGTGGCTGAGGGTTCCCATTTTCTTCGCCCTGATGGGATTCATGATCTATCGCATCCTAGGAGCGGATGGTGTGGTGGACCGAATGGGAATGGTCTTTGTGACCCTCTGCATTCTCACGACCTCTGTTGCCATCCTCTTCGGAGTGGTATTCTCTCCCCGAGCATGGTGCTCATTCTGCCCCATGGGAACCATGCAGAGGGCTATGGGAGGAAAGAAGTACCAGCTTCAAATGGACAGCGAAAAGTGCATCGACTGCGGAATATGCCAAAAGGTATGTCCCATGGGGCTGCCGGTCCATGAAATTATGGATATGCCCGACTGCATCAAGTGCGGAAGGTGTGTGCAGGCCTGTCCCAAAGGGGCTTTGAGATTTTGATCTATCAGAATTCCGTCAGCTCGGAATTCACATGTTTGATGCTCTCCATCAAATTCAAGCCCTTTTCAGTCGTTTCATACACGGTGCTCGGCCCCTGATTGACCTCGATCAAGCCGTTTTTGTTGAGGAGATCTATGTAGGCATTCACCGTCTTGAAATTGAGATTTGCCTGATATACTATCTTGGTCTTGATGGCTCCATCGCTGCATATATCCAGGACTTTCGCAATAATCTCTTGCCTGCTTCTCTTCATCAACTCAATCTCCATCAATTTTGCCTTTATTCAACAATATTGATTATCCTTAGGAATATAAAAAATTATCGGGTATACTGCCCGCAAGGTTCTTAAATCATTATACATTCTAATTTTCTCATCTTCTTACCTTTTACTGAGTCATGGGATAAAATGCTATCTTCCGATGCTCTCCTATGATGGGGACGAAAAATGGTCCTGTCCTCCACGACAAGAATCGCGAGGGAGATAGATTTATAATTTAATAGGCATCTGTATATAAAAATCAAGTCCTTCTCATGGGAAAAGTTCACATATGTAAAAGTACCATGAATGGAATCGGAGGTGAAG
>DAOPZB010000183.1:0-3481 GCA_035353195.1 Methanothrix sp.
GCACAACCTCCACCTCCGCTCCGTCCAGGAAGTACTTCTTCCTGCGGTGCATCTCTCTCTCCCGTATGCCGTCCGCGGCAGCAGCCAGGCGGCGCTCGATGGCATCGATGTCTCCGGATACGCCCAGGCCGCGCAGGTCCAAGAGTTCAATGAGCTGTAGGATGAGCCCTTTTCGGCGAGAGAATTCAATCATTTCCGGTATCTCGCCCTCATTGTCTTTGAGCACCACGACATTCAGCTTGAGGGGGGCAAGGCGGGCATCCAGTGCAGCATCAATTCCCGCCAGGACTCTCTCCATGTCTCCCTCCTTCGCTCCGGTGACCGCCCGGTACGTCCGCGGCTGAAGCGAGTCCAGGCTCACATTGACCCGGCTCAGGCCCGCGGCGGCCAGGTCCTCCGCCTGATCGGCCAGGAGGATGCCGTTGGTGGTCAGGGAGACCTCCATCTCCTCCGGCATCTGCTCCAGCAGAGTGGGCAGGCTTTTCCTCAGCAGAGGCTCGCCGCCCGTAAACTTCAAAGAGCGCACACCCAGCCGCGCCGCGGCCACAGCCACGCCCACCACCATCTCATCTGAAATCTCATTTTTGGGATTGACCTCACCCTCATGATGGCAGTAGATGCAGGAGAGGTTGCAGCGTGCAGTCAGAGCAATACGCAGGCCGGTCACCTTGCGGCCAAAGGAGTCCACCATGGGGCGATGCATGTCAGGCATTTCAGAATTGCTTTCTCTTGCTGCTAGTATTATTAGTATTCGATCTCTCCCAGGCTGCGCTTGAGAAAGCTGAGCAGAGTCATGGACACGATCATGCATACGGCCAAGCCGGATAGGATCTCCTCCAAAGACTGCCTGTGCGTCGTTATGCCGTAGATCACGCCGCCGGAGATGAGAGTCAGCATCAGGGTGGCGATGAGAGAGACCAGCATGGACCACAGGATAGAGCCAACCTCATAGCGCTCAAAGAATGAGGCTGACAGCACAAAAGCTATGGCAGACATGGTCAGGATGATGGAGTGGGGCAGAGACGGGCCGTATCGGAAGAGCTGAATCAGCCCGAAGGCCAGGATCATCATCACCAGCGACAGCAGTCCTGTAGCCAAAAATGCCTTTACGATGTAATTATCAAATCTCATCTCCACTTTAATATTGCCCCCACTGCTTTATTGGATTGTATTGAATATAAAGATTCTGTCAAACGAGGGGTGTGGGAGGGCGGCGGCCCCCACCCCTTCTAAAACATATCACTACGCGTTTCTCGGAAATTCGGCCCTGTCAGGAACGGCAAAGCAGGTGCAGTCAAATATGCCTGTTGCCGACTTGAAAGGCTTTTTGTCGAGGGCATTCATATCGGAGAAGCCACCGGAGCAGCAGGGCAGCCAGTCGTCGACCTGCCTGTTGAGCTTATACTTGAATTCATGGGATAGGTTCTTGGTTATGTAGTAGGTTCCCCGGTAGTCCTCGTCGATGAGTATCGCCTCATCACCTCCCTTTCGGGACATATCCAGTACCCCCACATGGCCGGTTCCAGAGTATGCCGCCTCAAAGTTCAAATTGGTTCTGGCATCAGCATCCATTTTTGCCTCGATCTCATCCGATGTATTGACCAGCTTCCAGTACAGTTCCGCAGAGAGGTTCTTGCTGAGGGTATCTGCTTGACTGAAGGCCGCATTCATGGAGACTGCCGATACATAGTTCAAGAGAGAGGTTTGCTCAGCGCCCTTGGACCGGAAGGTGATGGGCAGCGAGTGCCTTCCCAATTGCATGCTGGATGGTGCATAGGAAAAGTCCATGCTCTCGATAAAGACTATTCCCCGGTCGTCTACATTCGAGTACATATCCTTTTTTTCGTCGTATTTGGCGCCATTCCTGGAATTCAGCTTGTACTCCGTGGCAAAGCTGCCGCTGCCATGTCCTGTGTTGCTCAGCGTCAGGTTCGCCACGTCGGTGCTCTGATATGAGTTGAAGAATCCATTTCCTTCTACATTTTGATCCATATGATAAATATATCTTTTATCAATGCTTGTTTCTGGTTGGCATAAAGCCAGGCTGATGAGGACCATAGAAAATAAAATTGCTAACGCAAGCCGGGAACTATTCCTTTGACTCAAGTCTCTCCCTCCATGAAATCTAAGATTAATCAGGTCTTTCTTTAAGGATTTATGAAGCTTGTTTCTAGTATTTAAGGCTTTTTCGAACTAAAGATCAGAATCATAAATATGAATCTGAAATATATACCCGGACTTGGCCATACTTCTCAAGACTTGTGCTAAAAATTGTTGGCTAAATTTTATATGAAAATAATGCACAAGAATGAAACCGAGTATATGGGACGCTGCTTTGAATTCACTATCTAATTTTCTAAAATATGATATCAGGCTACTCTGGGAAATCTATAAATACCAAGTGAGAGTTAAGCATTGGTCAAGCCTTAACTAAAATACTGAGGGATAATATGCTATCATCCATGTTGAGCACCGTGAGCAGTATGAGTGCAGCGAGCACCATGAGCGCCGCAAGTACGATGAGCGCGGCAAGCACCATGAGTGCAGCGAGCACAATGAGCGCGGCAAGCACAGCCGCAAGTACAATGAGCGCAGCGAGCAGTGCAGCAAGCACCATGAGCGCAGCCAGTACCACGTCCGTGGTGAGCACATTTGCTACCCTTGGGGTTTCGGAGATCAGCATTGTAACTGTGATCTGCCTCATCGCCCTGCTCAGCGCCTCCGAGATTCTATCAGCATCTTCTCGCTGGAACAAGCGGCTGTCTACATTGCTGAACCTGGCCATCGTGCCTATGGTCCTGACATTCTTCCTGATTGTGGGCTATAAAGTGATAGAGGTCGTCGGCGCTTAGATGCCTGCCACGCCGGGCATCACCATCCCTCAGCAACTGTTTTTCTGTCTTGATGTCTTATTTTGACGCCCTATTTTGACGCCTTATTCTGATGCCTCATTCATGTCGCAGGTCTGTTTATTCTCTTTAAAATGTAGGCATAGAAGATGAATAAGAGTGCCGGGGCTGAAATCAAATAGATCAAAATCCCCGGATCCAGGGGAGTTATCAGGAATAGAGATATATTTGTGACTCCGTGCGCCAGGGAGATGATGGGCAGGCTTTTTGTGAGCCAGAATAACAGGCCGAAGACCGCTCCGGCAAATGACACATAGATCAGCTCCAAAGGAAGATGGTAGCCGCTATGCATAAATCCGAATATGATGCTGGCGGTCAAAAGTCCCGCCTTGGGCCCCAGCCTCGCCTCCATCATGGTCTGCAGGGAGGACCTGAAGATGAACTCCTCCACCAGTCCCACGAAGAATATCATGGTAAAAATGAGAATGAGTACGTCTTTGATGTTGACCCCCGGGGTGAGGATCTGGGGATGGATCACATTGTACTCGCCCCATCCCAGGGCAAAGCCAACGGACAGGGCCAGGGGCATATAGAACCAGAATTTTTCGAGGGTTAAGCCCGCCTGCTCTTTT
>DAOPZB010000184.1:0-3476 GCA_035353195.1 Methanothrix sp.
CAACGTCCGCAAGAATCCCTATTCTAAAGATGGTGCGGCCCTGGCAAAAGAATGGTGGAATATAAATGTAACCTGGCCGTGGATTGAGGACTTTGAGCCCTATTCCCTCACAGGCAGGTACATCGACTACACTACCTTTGAGAATGGCTTTGCCAATCCCACACTTATCCTGATCGACAAAGATGGGAACGTATCGGGCCTGTATCACGTCTATCAACTGGGAAAAGGGGAGATCGACGGAGTCCAGAGCGCTGAATCTCTATATGGCGATATCCAGAGGATAAATCAGGGTGAGACATCAGGATTTGCCGGTATTGCCTCAGGACAGGGTGTAAACTACCTGGGCATGTTTGCCCTGGGCATCGTAACATCGCTCTCGCCCTGTTCTGTGGCGCTGCTCCTGGCCATGTTCTCCTATGTCATGACGGCCAGGAGGCGGGAGGATTATCTGAGAAAGAGCACCTCTGCCTCAAAGGAGGGCTTTTTGATCGGAGTGGCCTTCACACTGGGCATGGCGGCCGTCTTCTTCGTGGTTGGGCTGTTCCTCTCGGACATCGGCGTCTTCATCCGAGAGGCTCGCTTTTTCGACCTGGCGGCGGGGCTGCTGATGGTCATCCTGGGAATCAACATCATCAAGCCCATCGGAGAGATCATCGAGCCTGTCCGGTCGCGCCTGCCTTTGGGCAGCGGCAATTCTGATGCCCAAAAAGGGGATGCTCCGGAGAAGAAAGGCATCGTGGAAAGGCTGGTGCACTTCTCGATGGGCCTCTTTCAGTACTCGGCCTTCATCGGGGCCTTTGCACTGGGGGTCTTCTTTGCCCTGGGCTGGGCCCCATGCGCCGTATCGCTGGTCTTTCCGGTGCTCATCTGGCTGATATCCCAGAATGTGACGCCCCTGGCGGGAGGAATGATGCTCTTTGTCTTCGGAGTCGGACATGGCGTGCCTGTGATTCCCATTGCCACGTTCTCCCGAGCCGTGGGCGGGAGGATTGGAGAGAAGTATATCGCAGCCGGGAAGTGGGTGACAAAGGCATTCGGCCTGGCGGTGATAGGGATTGGATTGATTTATGCTGTGAGGTATATTGGATTCAAGCTTTGGTGAAGCCTTTTTTTTATTTGCCGGTCCCTTCCCCAACCAGTTCCCTCATTCTCAGCAGGACGTCCCTGGCCCTCTGAATGCTGTCACACTGGATATCAATGTACCTTGCAGCCGTCGCCTAAAATGCAGGAAGCATGCAAGAAGAAGAGAACCAGATCAAAATCCTGATCTACTATGATGAACATCCGGCATCAGATGAAATCAGCTTCATCAGACGCCCAAAAGAAGAAGGTGCTCTTCCTCTGCACTCACAACTCCGCCCGCTCCCAGATGGCCGAGGGGCTGCTCCGGAGTATGCATGGCGACAGATACGAGGCCTATAGCGCCGGTGCTCTCGCCACGATGATCGACCCACGAGCGGTCCTGGTCATGGGGGAGATCGGCATTGATATCTCCGGCCAGCGCTCCAAATCAAGCCGGGAATTCGAAGGCACGACATTCGACCTGGCGGTCACAGTCTGCGACAGGGCCAGGCAGGCCTGCCCGATTTGCAGCACAGGGCTTGATCTTCCCGGCCCCTCGCCCAGAGCCAGAGAGGTCGTGCACCGGAGCTTTGAGGACCCTGCCGCGGCCACAGGGTCGGAGGAGGAGCAATTGGCCGCCTTCCGGAGGGTGCGGGATGAGATAAAAGGCTGGATAGCTCGGACCTTCGGGAGATGATCCGGCTTTAGGTTCCTCGCTATTTTATGTGGGTGGTGAGGTGGTTAATTGTGTCGGTGTCTCTGCGCCTCTGTGGTTGGTCAGGCCGACAATTAAGCCTACTTGTGTGGTCATTCTCAGTTCGTTCAGTAAATTAGCCCTCTGTGCGTACTCTGTGTCCTCTGTGTCTCTGTGGTGAAAAACGTCGTTAGCTGCTGGTTATGGCCATTTGCAGACGGACTGCCACCACAGAAAGCACTAGAAGCGCACATATGACTCACATAGATGGAAGTGCCAATACCCACAGGAAATAGCGAAGAGACTCAAGGTTTAGAGAGATATACAGCAATGACTGATTTTTCTGATTTATCAGATAAATTTAAATACTCAGCAATTACTGTTAACAAGGGGGTACGATTACGAATATGGATACAGAATCTGAAAAGCAGCCCTGCTGCCTGCCTGGCGAGATGAGCTGCTGCAGAGTGGAGTCCATTGTGAGCGTTGATGAGCGCGGGCAGATGGTGCTTCCCAAGGACATCAGAGAAAAGGCAGGGATTTGCGCCGGAGACAAGCTGGCCGTGGTCAGCATGAAAATGGGAGGCAAGATCTGCTGTCTCTCCCTGATCAGAGTTGAAGAGCTGGAGGGCATGGTAAAGTCGATGCTTGGGCCGGTTATGGATGAGGTTTTCAAGAGGTAAATCAAATCACAGATATGAAATTTGAGGAGAGACGAACATGCTGGATTCAGAGCTAAAAGTAATTGTCAGGAAGAACTATGGTGACATAGCTAAAAAAGGAGGCTCATGCTGCCCATCAAAGGGCTCGTGCTGCGGCGCGGCGCCGGCAGAGGACATCAGCAAGAATATCGGCTATAGCGATGAAGACCTGCAATCAGTGCCCCTGGGAGCAAACCTGGGCCTCGGCTGCGGAAATCCCATTGCTCTGGCATCGCTCAAAGACGGAGAGACAGTCCTCGACCTGGGATCAGGTGCGGGATTCGACAGTTTCCTGGCGGCGGGAAAGGTCGGAGAGAAGGGCAGGGTCATCGGAGTTGATATGACCGCCGAGATGATAGACAGGGCAAGAGAGAATGCAGCCCGTGGCAATTATGGAAATGTGGAGTTTCGGCTGGGCGAGATCGAGGAGCTGCCGGTTGCCGACGCGAGCGTCGACGTCGTCATATCCAACTGCGTCATCAACCTGGTGCCGGACAAAAATAAGGCTTTTAAAGAGGCTTTCCGGGTGCTCCAGCCCGGCGGAAGGCTCATGGTCTCTGACATTGTGCTATTGAGAAGGCTTCCCGACAAAATTATGAAATCCATTGCAGCTTACGTGGGCTGCATCTCCGGAGCGGCCATGCTGGAGAGCTATCTGCAGGCCATCAAGTCCGCCGGATTTGATGATGTCACTGTTATCGAAGAGTCTGTCTTTCCACTGGACTGCATGACCAATGACATCACCGGCCAGGCGGTTGTCCAGAACTTTGGGGATGATGCAGAGGAGATCAAAAAAATTGAAGATTCGATCTCCAGCATAAAGGTCAGGGCAATTAAGCCGGGCAGGATGCTGTAAAGCTGCAAAATCAATTTTTTATGTTTCTGCCTTCCCGCTCAACCGGTCGCGGGTGAATTATGCATCGGAGATTGAGGCCGCCAGAGCTTCGGCTGAGGGACTAGCAGCGAAGACCACATGCTATCTGAAATGCAGGACTGAGAAGACAGCCGTCCCGGCGGTC
>DAOPZB010000185.1:0-3474 GCA_035353195.1 Methanothrix sp.
CAGATGCCAAGAGGCTGGCCGGCGAGGCGGCGGCCGAGCTGGTGAAGAGCGGCATGGCCGTGGGTCTGGGGACGGGCTCCACTGTGGCCTGGACCATCAGGAGGCTGGGGGCGAGAATGGCGGAGGAGGGGCTCGACTTTTTGGGCGTTCCCACCTCCTTTCAGGCGGAGAGCCTGGCCATCGAGTGCAAAATCGCTCTGACCACGCTCAGCCAGCATCCGGTCCTGGACCTGGCCATTGACGGGGCGGATCAGGTGGATGCCGACCTGTTCGTCATCAAGGGCGGCGGCGCGGCTCACACCAGGGAGAAGGTGGTGGCCTGCTCGGCTCGCAGGTTTGTGATCGTGGCCGATGAGAGTAAGTTCGTGAAGAAGCTCACCTGGCCGGTGCCGGTTGAGGTTCTGCCCTTCGCCTATCGCCCTGTTGAGCAGCGGCTTAGAGACCTGGGAGGCCAGCCGGTGCTGCGCCTGGGAAAGATGAAGGACGGGCCGGTGATCACCGACAACGGCAACTTTGTCCTGGATGTGGATTTTGGGACGATTGAGCAGCCGGCGGCGTTGGCGGCGAAATTGAGCCGGATACCTGGTGTGGTGGATCACGGCATATTCGAAAACCTTGATGAGCTGTACCTGGCACGGGCAGGCGGGGTTGAGAGGATCGGGAGAGATTGAGAGGATTACTTTCTGCGTCTTAAGGCCGCAAGGCCACGAATCAGGCCCCACCAGACGAAAAAGTCCTGATCGTCTCCTAGAACTCCCCTTTCAAATTTTTCGAGGAAATCAATAGAGTTCATATCATATTTGCGCTCAAGCTCTCGTATTTCTAAAGAGGTTAGCCTCTCTTTGCTTTCGAATAAATTACTTCTGATGCAATCCAATTGTATCACGGACCTGTGAACATCAGCGAGAACATGTCTTTCTGGCTCTTCGCTATTTCATATGGGAAGACTAAAGTGACTCGAATTTTATAGTTTACATCCGTCTCTGTGCGTTCTCTGTGTCCTCTGTGTCTCTGTGGTGAAAACGTCGTTAGCCACTGGTTATTGCCAATTGCCACCGCGCTACCACTACAGAGTCGCCCTACGCACCTGCACCTTTCGTGCTACGCCCACCCGTGCGACGAAGCCCGCTGCCGGATCTCTAAGCCGCTATCGCCCCTCAAGCGCAGCAGGTGAGGTCTTTGGGTATGCCCGCCTGGGCGGTCTGCAGGGTCTGAGACAGGCCGTCATCGCCACATGACAGGCACTCGGTGCAGTATTCTATCCTTGCGGCTTCAGGGGCCCGGCCCACATAGACGAAGGCGGATGCATCTGCGATCAGCGGCCTGGCCCCTTCAGAGCCTTCAGAGGAGTTGCCCACGGCATAAGCCCTGCACAGGAACAGGCCGTCGCTTTCCGCCTCTGCCATGAAGCTGATGGTCCTTTTCTTTCCGGCATCGAGCTTCTTGATCATCCATTTTACCTCGCCTCCCTCCTCGCCCAGGGGCTTTGTGGTGGAGTTGATGAACCTCATGCCCTGGGGCAGCAATGCCGTCACATTTGCGCTGATATTGTAGCCAGCCGAGTTGTTCAATGTCAGCCGGTAACTGACTATTTTGTCGTCCTTGGGCGAGACAGTTGCCGTCAGGTCTGCGGATAGCTTCTGCACCGGGCAGACATTCCAGTCGGCCTCCACGGTCGTTGAGTTGCTGGCTCTGATTCTGCGCTCCACAATCACGCCTTTCACCACCGCCGGGTAGGCTGTGACCGCCCTCACCCGGTTGGTATAATTCTGCCTCTGGGTGGAGACCTCAAACGCCAGGTTGATGGAGATGGATTCGCCTGAGCCCAGGGCCGGAATGGACCAGTTGCCGTAACTCCTGGTCAGCTCAAAGGGCGGGAGGGAGAAGGCCGTCAAATGGGTGCCTGAGGGGAAGGTGTCCCTCAAGTATATCGGCCCCAGTGTCCTGTTGCCGTCGTTTTCCAGATTGATGGAAAACCTCAGGATATTGCAGTCCTCTAAATCGACATAGCCGTACTTCGAAAGGGACAGGTGAGGCTTATCGTATCTGGGCAGAATGGTGATCTTCTTTTCGATGCTGAAGCTGCCTTCATATTCGTCGTCGATGATTGCCCTCTCTGATGAATTGCCGTCCAGCGGGTCCGGCCTGAAAGCCGATCGCAATCGGGCGTGGCCCACGAATGAAGCCAGCGTCTTCACCTCATCAGACGATGTTATTTCCATATGCTTTTCCAGCCGGTCCAGATTTGAGAAGGCCTCCGACATGAAGAAGGCATCCGAGCGATTAAAGGCAAATCCCTCATTCCATTTGGCGGAGCGATTTACGGACAATCCCGGAAGATAGTCATATCCGGCGGGGCTGTGATTTAGCCATATGTCTCTGGTCATAAAATCAGAATCTGGATCTATCTGCTCCTCCACCCGATAGCTGCCGCTCCCCCTTTCGTAGCTCGACATTCCCTCTCCAAATTTTTTATATACTGCGACGAATCCGGGGCCCTTTGTGGATGATGCGGACCTGTTGAAGATATCTTCGGAGATCTGCTCTTCGATATCAAAGCTGCCGACGTATTCTTCACCCGATTTGAAGTAATTTGATATGCAATTGATGTTGCTCTTTCCATCGAAATCGGAGCTGATGTTCAATTGCAGATCGGAATTCACAGAACGCATATCCAGATCCTTTGATATGCTTGAGGCATATCTGGTGGACTGGGCAATCTTTGTGGCGGCTTCTATGTTCTTGATCTCCGATGATTCCGTCCATTTGGAGCTATATCTGGCAGTCCGGTTGTTTGGCAATGTTTTTTCTGTGCTATCATATCTCATTGTTGTATTTTCTTTCTCCAAATCAACCGATCCGACATTATTATTATCATTATAATAGTAATCTATGGAGCATTCGCTCTCGTAATCTCCGGATCCGTGCTCCTGTGATAGCAATTTATCTCCATTGGATCCTGTAGCCCTATTTCGGATATTTACGAAGCCCTTTCCCCTGGCACTGCCGTCTACCTTTAATATCGTAGCCAGGACCGCCTCTTCTTCGCAGGGATCGCCGGAATTGGGCTCGCCTGGAGTGGATATCATGAACAGCCATTCGGAACTGCCATCCGGATATCTGCCCCAGGCGCAGACGTCCTGCTGGCTGTCGTAGAGATTGGGCGTTCTTTCCACCTCGCGGTCCTCATCATCTACTAAAACGACAACCGTTCCATATTTATTTGCCCACTCATCCAAAAAACCTATTACAAAAAAGCCCTTGGGTGGTATGACGGCACCTTCGAATACAACCTCCTTTTTAGACCGGTCATCGTTGGGCATGACTGCCCAGCCGCTTATATCCACATCATCATTACCAGAATTATATAATTCAATCCATTGCAATTCCAGGGAATCAGCCAGGTCATCCAGCTCCATCTCGTTGATGACTATAGAACCTGATGCCAGGGGATAAAGTATACAATTTAGTGCT
>DAOPZB010000186.1:0-3414 GCA_035353195.1 Methanothrix sp.
CACTCGTCCTTACGCTCGCAAAAGAGGCATGACGTGGGGTGATTGGTGAGGGCGAGGAGCATCTCCAGGGTGTGCCGCCTCATCTCCTGTAGCTCCTCCGTTTGGGTCTCCACCACCATGCCCTCCTGAGCAGGAGTATTGCAGGCCGTGGGATAGCAGTCCATTCCTTTCACGGAGACTATGCACAGCTTGCAGGAGCCGATGGGCTTTAAGTCCGGATGATCGCATAGTGCCGGCACATAGGAGCCCGCCCTGCGGGCTGCATCGAGAATGGTAGCGCCCTGCCGCACCGCCACCTCTCGACCGTCAATGGTCAGTTTAATATCGGGCATTTCAACCAGCTGCGCCGCCAACCGCGCCGGGGCAATGATGAGGATTGATTGTATTAGAAGTTTGCTGCCTGAGCAATCCCCTATCAGGCATTCAATCGGAATTTTCTGATTTCAGAAATAATAGTAGAGTCCGCCCAAACATCCCCTGCCGGGCGGACCGGGGCTAATCCACCTTACGCTGAAATCTTCTCTATCCTTATGGCGCAGGCCTTGTACTCCGGGGTCTTGGCCTGGGGGTCCAGGGCGGCGTTGGTGAGCAGATTGGTGAGCACATCCCGGTAGTGGAAGGACATGAAGGCCACGCCGCGCTGCGACTTATCCGTGACCCTCGCCTTTGTCCTGACCTCACCCCGCCGGGAGCTGACCCGCACCGTCTCCCCGTCCTCGATGCCCAGCTCTCCCGCGTCCATAGGGCTTATCTCAATTACTTCCTCCGGGCTGATCCACATGATTGCCCTGGAGCGGCGGGTCATGGAGCCGCAGTTGTAGTGCTCCCGCCTCCTGCCCGTGGTGAGGATCATGGGATACTCCGGATCGGTCTGTTCTTTTGGGAACTGGTGCTGCACGGCGTTGAACTTGCCCAGGCCCCTGCTGAACTTTCCGACATGAAGCGTCTCCGTGCCGGGGTGGTCCTTTGCCGGGCAAGGCCATTGCAGGCCGGAGGAGCCCAGGCGCGAGAAGCTCACTCCGGCGAACATCGGTGCCAGAAGGGCAATTTCGTCCATGATCTCGCTGGGGTGGCTGTAGCTCATGGGATAGCCCAGCTTCCCGGCGATGGCAGAGATGGTCTGCCAGTTCTCCCTGCCGCATAAGGCAGGGATGGCTTTGCTCACCCGCTGGATGCGCCTCTCGCCGTTGGTGAATGTGCCGTCGCACTCGGCAAAGCTGGCGGCGGGCAGGATGACATCAGCGAATTTTGTGGTCTCGGTATGAAATATCTCCTGAATTACCATGAACTCCAGGGCCTCAAGCGACTCTCTGACCTTGTTGGTGTCCGGGTCGGTCTGGGCCAGGTCCTCACCCAGGATATACAGCCCCTTGATGGCCCCTTCCCTCATCTGCTCCAGCATCTGGGTTGAAGTGAGGCCGATATTGGCCGGCAGCTTGACATGCCAGGCGTCTTCAAATTTGCACCGGACTGACGCATCTGTGACGGGCTGGTAGCCGACATGGGCATTGGGAAGAGCGCCCATATCGCAGGCCCCCTGCACATTGTTCTGGCCGCGTAGTGGCATGACTCCCGTGGACCGGCGGCCCACATTTCCGGTGAGCATGGCCAGGTTGCCAATGGACATGACGTTGGCAGTTCCGGTGATGTGCTCGGTTATCCCCAGGCTGTAGATGATCATGGCCTTCTTGCCGCCGGCATAGAGCCTTGCGGCCTGCTTGATCTTGTCCGCTGCGACGCCGGTAATCTCCGCCGCCCTCTCCGGAGGATAGTCCTCCACAGCCGTTCTGAATTCCTCGAAGCCCTCCGTTCGCCCGTCGATGAATTCCCTGT
The DNA here is from genome assembly GCA_035353195.1 of Methanothrix sp. Taxonomy (GTDB): domain Archaea; phylum Halobacteriota; class Methanosarcinia; order Methanotrichales; family Methanotrichaceae; genus Methanothrix. The sequence goes on from DAOPZB010000186.1 coordinate 1,834, forward strand.
CCTCCCGCCCCTCATTGAGAATGACGTTCATCATTCCGTTAAGCAGGGCGATGTTGGTTCCCGGCAGCATGTTCAGCCAGACGACTGCATTGTCCACAAGCTCGATCTTGCGGGGGTCGGCCACAATGATCTTGGCCCCCCTCTGGGCGGCTTTGATGATCTTCAGGCTGACGATGGGATGGGCTTCGGTGGTGTTGGAGCCTATTACAAACAGCACATCGGCGTCCTCAATCTGGTCGAAGGAGTTGGTGGCGGCTCCGCTGCCGAAGCACGCCGCCAGCCCCGTCACTGACGGCGCGTGACAGACCCTGGCGCAGTTGTCCACATTGTTGGTGCCGATGACGGCCCGGGCGAGCTTTTGCATCAGGTAGTTCTCCTCATTGGTGCAGCGGGAGGAGGAGAGCACGCCCAGGCTATCCGGGCCGTATTTGTCTTTGATCTCGGAGAGCCTGCGGGCTATCAGCTCCAGCGCCTCTTCCCACTCCGCCTCCTCCCAGACCGGCTCCTTATGTTTGCTGTTTCGCCTGATCAGGGGCTTGGTGATGCGGTCGGGGTGATGGACGATCTCGTCCAGGCCGAAGCGGCCCTTGACACATGCTTGACCCCGGTTCACGGGTCCGTTTCTATCCGGGTGGATGGAGACGATTCTGTTATCTTTGACTCCCAGTTCCAGCCGGCATCCCACACCGCAGTAGGGGCAGATGGTGGGGACGGCTGTATCCGCTCGCATCCATTTCTCAGAACGGGCGAAGAGAGCGCCGGTGGGGCAGGCATCTACGCACGCTCCGCAGAACTTGCACTCCGATTCCTCAAGGGATTCGGGCCCTATCCAGTGCATGCGGTGGAAGTCCGGATTGCTGGAGAGCGCGCCCACCCCTCGCACCTCCCGGCAGGTCCGCACGCACCGGCCGCACATGATGCAGAGGTTGTAGTTTCGGTCGAAGAACGGCTCTCTCAATACGGGCATATTGCGGAAGGAGATCTGATATCTGACCGCCTCCAGGCCGACGAAGACCACCGCCTCCTGCAGCTCGCAGACTCCGTCCTTGGGGCAGTACTTGCAGCCCACGGTCACGGGAAACTTTCTCATGCACTCCCGCAGGTCAGAGCACTCCTCCTTTCGCTCGCAAAAGAGGCATGACGTGGGGTGATTGGTGAGGGCGAGCAGCATCTCCAATGTGTGCCGCCTCATCTTTTGCAACTCTTCTGTCCGGGTCTCCACCACCATGCCCTCCTGAGCAGGAGTATTGCAGGCTGTGGGATAGCAGTCCATGCCCTTTACGGAGACTATGCACAGCTTGCAGGAGCCTACGGGCTTCAAGTCGGGGTGATCGCAAAGTGCCGGCACATAGGAGCCCGCCTTGCGGGCTGCTTCGAGGATGGTTGCGCCATCAGGCACCAGAATCTCTCGACCGTCAATGGTCAGTCTGATATCGCTCATATTACCTACCGCGCCGGAGGTGATGAAGGTTTGATTGTATTAGAAGGTTGCTCTAAATATTTGAAAAGGTGGATGTCCGACCATTCTGTGCAGCTCTGATAACAGTCCGTATATAATCTCCGATGTGGCCGAATCCAGGT
>DAOPZB010000187.1:0-3380 GCA_035353195.1 Methanothrix sp.
ATATCTTTGAACTCTATCATACCGATCTTTACGGATCCTGCAAAATCATCAATTCGGATTTCTTTACCGTAATTCGACAATTTAAGACAAACGCAATCCTTTTTTATCAGCAGCGCCAATTACGAAGGCCCAAAGAGGTCGATGTTTATAGATAACCGGAGCAAAAAAAGCAGCCCAGATAGGAAAAAGTCAAATGCAGCGCTTCTCTCCATCGCATCCAATTTAGCTTTAGTCATTTTAAAGTTCATCACAGGCACGGCCATCGGCTCTGTCTCCATAGTATCCGAGGCCATCCACTCTTCCGTCGATCTTCTGGCAGCGATCATAGCCTTCTTTTCTGTGAAGACATCCGGCAAGCCGGCGGATGATGATCATCCCTTCGGACACGGAAAGGTCGAAAACATATCCGGGACGGTAGAGGCGCTGCTCATATTCCTGGCGGCCGGCTGGATCATAGTAGAGGCGGCTGCAAAGCTCGAAAATCCCAGGCCCATGGAAGACGCCGCCTGGGGTGTCGCCGTCATGCTCATCTCCGTGGCGGCAAACATATTCGTGTCCCGGCACCTCTTCAAAGTGGGAGAGGAGACCGACTCCGTGGCACTGAAGGCGGACGCCTGGCACCTGCAGACCGATATCTACACGTCTTTGGGCGTCATGGCCGGCCTTTTCATCATCACCCTGGGCCGGATAATTGCCCCGCATATGGAGCTTTACTGGGTGGACCCCGTGGCGGCGCTGATCGTCGCCGCGCTGATAATTAAAGCAGCCTATCACCTCACAGTCGAATCCGCCCGCGATCTGGTGGACGTGGGGCTGCCGGCTGACGAGGTTACAGAGGTGAGAAGGCATGTGATGGCCTTCGCCCCCACCATCCGGGGAATTCACAGGCTGAGAACCCGAAAAGCCGGATCAAGCCGCTTTGTAGAATTTCACATCAGAGTGGACGCCGGGATGTCGGTGGACGAATCGCACCGCATAACCGATATGGTCACCTGTTCCATAAAGGAGCATTACCCGGGAACCACGGTCACCATCCATATCGAGCCCTGCAACTGCGCTTTAGCCGAAGAAGGCTCCTGCGGCTGCCTGCTCACACAAGAGGCAAAGGAGGCGCTTACAGGGGCGAATAAGTGAGATAAGAAAAAAAATAGCTGATTGAACTTCTCAAATCGAACTTAATTTTACTATCTTCTCTATCCTCTCCAAAGCCTGCCTTATCCGGGCCTGGGAGGTGGCGTAAGAGAGGCGCACACAATCCGCCCCGCCCGGACCGAAGGCCGACCCTGGGGTGGCCGCTATCATCGCCTCTTTCAGAAGTCTGTCGGTGAAGGCATCTCCTCCTCCGTTCTCCGACACATTGGGGAAGGCATAGAAGGCGCCCCCAGGAACGCTGCATGGTATTCCCAGGTCATTGAGCCCTTTTACCAGAAGGTCCCGGCGGGCCTTAAATTCCGCAGTCATGACGGCGACCTCCTCCTGAGGCCCCTGCATTGCCGCAACACCGGCGCGCTGTACAAAGGTTGTCGCCTGGGAGACGGAATGAGAGAGGAGCCTGGTCACCCACTTCATGATCTCTTTCGGTCCGGCGAGATACCCGAGCCGCCATCCGGTCATGGCATAGGCTTTGGAAAAGCCGTTAATGGTGACAGTCCTGCTCTCCATTCCCGGCAAGGATCCCAGGCTTATATGCCGGCGGTCGTAGATTATCTTTTCGTAGATCTCATCGGATAAGGCATAGAGGTTGTGATCGATAGCCAGGTCGCGAATCTCCTCCAACACCCTTCGGTCGAAGACCGATCCGGTGGGATTGGAGGGGGAGTTCACTATGATGAGCCTGGTTTTCGCAGTGATGCTCTCCGCCAAATTGATGGGCATGAAATCCTCATCCACTGCCCCCCAGACGACCCGCCCTCCGGCGAAGGCCACGCACGGCTCGTAGCTCACCCAGGACGGCCCGATGAGCAGGCATTCGTCGCCCTCATCCAGCAGAGCAGAAATTGCCGCAAACACAGCCATCTTGGCTCCGGGGGTGACGGCGATATCATCCGCCGTTACTGAGAGCTGGTTTTCCCAGCAGAGCTTATCGGCTATGATCCTCCGCAGCTCCGGAATGCCGGCAGTGGGGGCATAGCGCGTTTCTCCCATCCTGATAGAGCTGCAGCCTGCTTCCACGATATGCTTGGGAGTATCGAAATCAGGCTCGCCGACACCCATGTCGATGATGTCCTGGCCGGCTGCTGCCAGCCTTTTGGCCATAGCCGATATCTTCAGAGTGGTTGACTCCTGAATGGAGGCCATGCGCACCGAGACCAATTCAATCGCCCCCCAGCCTCTGTAGCAGCTTGACCGCGGCCTCGACCGCCCTCTTGGAATAGTCCACCCTCTTATGCGCATCCGGCCGGGACATCTTGGGGCCGGTGATGCCCAGCGTGACGGGCTTGTCGAACTCAAGGGAGAGATCCATGAGCTTTCGGGCGGCATGATTGGCCACAACTTCGTCATGGCCCGTCTCGCCCTGAATTACGCAGCCGATGGTAACCACTGCGTCTATGTCTTCGCGACGAAGCAGCTTCTTTACAGCGATGGGCATGTCAAAAACTCCGGGAACATAAACGATAGACGTAACCTCTGCACCCAGGAACTGGGCGTGCTCTCTGCCCAGCAGCTCCATCTGATAGGTGATATCCCTATTGAACTCCGAGACCACGAAACCAAGTCTTGCCATAGCCAAACCCCATGAAGAGTAGGCAGCAAGCTTCCTTCGCAGACTAATAAACCCATCGATTACCAGGATATCACCGAGATAATCCCAAGATGATCCCAAGATATTCGCAGGACGATCAAAACGCATTTATCCTTGGCAATTCTCCGATGATGAGATGTTATATGAGCCTAATTTATCTTAACGGAAAGTTTGTTCCCGCGGAACAGGCAACGGTTTCAGTCTTCGACCACGGATTTCTTTATGGAGACGGGGTTTTCGAGGGCATCAGGGCCTACGAAGGGAGGGTCTTCCGGCTGGAGGACCATGTCAAGAGGCTCTTCGATTCAGCCCAGGCCATCATGCTCAAAATCCCCCTGAGCCAGGAGGAGATGGCTGAGGCGATAAAGGAGACTTTGAGGAAGAACAACCTGACGGACGCCTACATCCGCCCCATCGTCAGCCGCGGCTATGGAGACCTGGGACTTGATCCCAACAAGTGCCCTGTCCCGACGGTCATCATCATCGCCGTTTCATGGGGAGCCATGTATGGAGACCTCTATGAGACCGGCCTTACGGCGATCAGCGTCTCCGTCCGCAGAAACTCGCCGGACAGCCTGCCCCCCAACATCAAGAGCCTCAACTATCTGAATAACATCCTGGCCAAGATCGAGGCCAA
>DAOPZB010000188.1:0-3374 GCA_035353195.1 Methanothrix sp.
CATGGATCGCAAGGTGGTAGTACCAGGTGATCTTCTCTCTGAGGATGCCAAGAGGTCAGGCGAGGGGACGTACGTCAGGGACGGCAGCGTCTATTCCTTGCTTTATGGCCTTGCGAACTTTAGGGACAAGATAAATGTCATACCCCTGGCGGGAAAGTATATTCCCGGTCCGGGGGATAACGTCATAGGCGTGGTGAAGGACATTACCTTCTCCAATTGGATCGTGGATATCAATTCCCCCTATGACGGGCTGCTGCACATCTCCGAGTATCCCAAGAGGATAGACAATGTTGAGATGTCCAATCATTTGCGCATCGGCAGCTCGATCATGACCAAGGTGAAGGATGTCGATCCCACTATGAAGGTGGAGCTTACTTTGAACGATCGCAAGCTCGGCCCCATCAGAGCCGGGCAGGTTATCGAGATCAGCCATACAAGGGTTCCGAGGCTCATAGGCAAAGGCGGCTCCATGATCAGCATGCTGAAGAAAGAGGTTAATTGCAGCATATTCGTTGGCCAGAACGGCAGAATCTGGATCAGCGGAAGTGCAAAGGATATGGATCTGGCTCTAAGGACCATTACCCTGATTGAGAGGGAAGCCCACACCAACGGTCTCACGGACAGGATTGTGGACTTTTTGAAGCGGGAAAAAGGGACCAGAAGTTGATCGCTATGGATGAGACTGATATATCATTTTTCAAAGACGGACTGCGCCTGGATGGCCGGAGGGCGGACGAGCTGCGTCCGGTGAAGATCGAGGTGGGTGTCCTGGCCAGAGCAGACGGCTCTTGTTACATCGAAATGGGCGGAAATAAAGTAATCGCGGCAGTGTACGGCCCGAGAGAGGTGCACCCCCGACATCTGCAGGAGGTTACCCGGGCTATTGTGCGCTACAGATACAACATGGCCTCCTTCTCCGTTGAGGAGAGAAAGAGGCCCGGTCCGGACAGGAGGTCGTATGAGCTGTCCAAGGTCAGCCGCGAGGCACTGGAGCCCGTGATTCTGACCAGCTTCTTTCCGAGATCTGTGATCGATGTGTTTGTGGAAGTCCTCCAGGCCGATGCCGGAACCAGGACCGCGGGAATAAACGCGGCGGCTGTGGCACTGGCCGATGCGGGAATTCCCATGAAGAGCATGATTTCGTCCTGCGCCGCCGGAAAGGTCGCCGATACCATCGTCCTCGATCCCATGAAGGAGGAGGACAACTTCGGCCAGGCGGACCTGCCCATAGCCATGACTCCCGGCGGAGACATCACATTAATGCAGATGGACGGAGGGCTCAGCCCGGATGAGTTTCACAGAGCCGTGGAGATGGCCATGAAAGGAGCGCGAGACATATACGAGCTGCAGAGGGCTGCTTTAGTCGGCAAATACAGTCAGATGACCGAGCCGGAAAGAAAGGGGGCGCATGCCTGTGACTAATGTCATCTCCGAGATCAAGAAGGACTTCATCTACAACCTGCTCCTCAAGGGAGAGAGGATGGACGGCAGGACATTTGACCAGTATCGAGAGATCTCCATACAGAGGGACGTCATCCGCAAGGCGGAGGGCAGCGCCCTGGTGAAATTGGGGCAGAGCCAGGTTCTGGTGGGAGTGAAGATGCAGCCGGGAGAGCCATTCCAGGACTCGCCCAATCGGGGGGTCATCATCACCAATGCCGAGCTGGTGCCCCTGGCCTCGCCCTCCTTTGAGCCCGGCCCGCCCAGCGAGACGGGAATTGAGCTGGCTCGCCTCGTGGATCGCGGCGTGCGCGAATCCAAGGCTGTTGACCTGGAGGCCCTATGCATTGTGCCGGGCAAGCAGGTCTGGATCATATTCATTGATGTGCATATCCTGGACGACTGCGGCAATATTCTGGATGCGGCGTCTCTGGGAGCCATAGCGGCGCTGCTGTCCACGAAGGTTCCGGCCAGCCGCTTCGGCCTGGGGGAGGACTACATCCTGCCCATCCGGGATATACCCGTGGCCACCACGGCCATCGAGTTCAATGATGTCCTCATGTTCGACCCAGGGGTGGATGAAGAGGCCATTGCCAACACCAAGCTGACCATCATCACCACTGTGGAGGGCAATATCTGCGGCACGCAGAAGAGCGGCAAGGGCATGCTCAAGCCCGAACAGGCCTACCGCATAATTGATATAGCATGTGAGAAGGCGAAGGAAATCCGGGAAAAGTTTCTGGAAGCATAAACGGAAGTAACTATCATGGCAAAGCAGACTACAAAGGGAAGGAAGAGCAGATCCGCAGCTCGTTTTGGCCCCAGGTACGGGCGCAAGTCGAGAAAACTGGTAGCCGATTCGGAGGAGAAGAGCAAGGCTTCGTATGACTGCCCTCAGTGTGGAAGGAATAGAGTAACCAGGACAAGCACTGCCATCTGGAGTTGCAGAAAATGCGGCTACACCTTTGCCGGCGGCTCTTTCCTGCCTGAGACGTCTTTAGGCCGCTCTGTGCTGCGGTCTCTCAAGAAGACTCTTGAGGCGGATTAGAAGATGGCCTATAAGTGCACCAGGTGCAAGAAGACTGTGGAGATCGATTACGAGTACAGCGGCATACGCTGTCCTTACTGCGGTCACAGGATCCTGATGAAGGAGCGGCCCACCACAGTCAAGAAGATGAAGGCGGTTTGAGGCTGGCTGTGGGCAAGCTCTAAAAGAGGGCCGGATGATCGTCACCACTTCGCGCGACCCCTCTGCCGGGACGAGGCGTTTTGCCCGCACCCTGGCATCCTTCCTCTCTCTGCCCTATGTCAATCGGGGCAAGAGCAGCGTGGGAGAAGGGGAGCCAGGGGAGGCCGCGTTGGTGGTGGTCGAGGATCATGGCAATCCCAGCGGCATCATCAAACGCACCTCCGGGAGAGAAGAGCGCCTTTATTTCCGGCTCTCCGGGCAGCTTGCCGCCGGGCGCATGAAGAAGCGCGCGGCGACAGTCTGCGGCGAGAGAGGAATTGCCCGTCCAGTTGCCTCATTCTTTGAGTTGCAATGGCTTGGCGAAAGCGCTCCGGACCCCGCTACGAGGCCTGCCGGCAGACAGACTCAAGATGAGGGGCTGCCGCGCGCTAAAGAGTCGGCCGCAGCGATTGCAGTCCCATCCCGCAACATCATCGTAGCACCTGGGTGTATCGATTTCATTGATGAAGGGGCTGTCAGGTTCAGGCTGAAGATATGAAGGGCTGTGCGCAGTTCGTCTTCGAGAGCGCGCATGCCCAAGAGGTATACGCGGCACTGGCACCGGAAGCCGACGACGACCTGCACCGGTCCTCCGTGAAGCTCGGCCTGGAAGGGAATTCGATTAAGCTGGATATCCGGGGCGAGGATACAGCCTCCCTCCGGGCAGCCTTAAATACCTGGATAAGGTTGGTTAAGATCGCATTTG
>DAOPZB010000189.1:0-3313 GCA_035353195.1 Methanothrix sp.
ACTAAACCACAGAGACCCAGAGACAAAAGAACCACTTCACCACCCACAGGAGATAGCGAGGAGCCTTCACTCACATAAGTCTGCTCATAGACAATGAAGAACACCTATTTTTTCATGCTCAACATTAAGTATAATTGAGGCTAAAGAAGTCTCTATGAAGATCCTGCTGGCAGAGTATGCCTCTGCCCTCTCCCTGGGGGGAACGCACGAGCTGGAGGGTCGGGCCATGCTCTCCGTCCTGGCGTCGAGCTTTGAAAGGGCTGGCCACGATGTGCTCTATCCCGCCGGCCAGGCGATAATCTCCGCCGGCCGGCCCATTCTCATCAAAGGAGAGGAGGATTTTATGGCCGCCCTGGACGGCAGAGCCGAGGCGGGGCTGGTCATCGCCCCGGATGGCTTGCAGCCCCGCATCTTCGAAGTCCTGGAGAAGGGCATGGCAAACCTCGGCTCCAGCCCTGCGGCGGCGCGGCTGGCTTCTGACAAGCTGCTCTGCACTCAAACTCTGCAGCTCGCCGGGGTGGCCGTGGCGGAGATTGTGGACCGGCCTGATCCGGTGGAGTCGGGCTGCCGGCGCTATGTGATCAAGCCCCGCACCGGCTGCGGCTCGGAGGGCGTGAGGATCAGCTCCTTGTCCCAGGCCGGGCCGGGGGAGATCGTAACCCGTTACCACGAGGGGCTGCACCTGTCGGCCAGCTTCATCGTCGGCAAGGATGGATTTCTGCCGCTCACCATCAACCGCCAGTTGATCAGCTTCGAAGGGGGCGGCATGAGCTACCAGGGAAGCCAGGTGCCCTACAATACCCCCCGAGCGGCGGAGATCTGGCAGGCTTGCCGAAAGGCCGCCCTCGCCCTGGGGCTCTCCGGCTACGCCGGCATAGACTATGTCCTGGGAGAGAGGCCGTGGGCGGTGGACGTCAATGCCCGGCCCACCACATCCATCATCGGCATAGCCAGGGTGATGAAGGCGGAGATCGGAGACCTCATCTGGCGGGCGAGGTTCGGAGGCTTGCCGGAGAGCGTGGCGATCGAGGGGGAGTGCACCTTCCGGAAAGAGGATTTGAGATAACGGGTGAAGAAACAGCCCGGAAAGATGGTGATCGGCATGGTTGAACATTCGGTTGAAAAGCAGACGTCCGGCATTGCGGCAGAGGCAGCGGACGCGACTGTGCCTCCCTCCCGCCCAAAGACGCGCCGCCGCCTCAAGGTCGCTCATCCGGAGCGCTGCATAGGCTGCCTGGGGTGCATGTTCGCCTGCAGCCGCACTCGCCTGGGAATAGTATCCCTGGACAGCAGCGCCATCAAAATTCAGACCCAGGGCGGAATTGAGGGCGACTATCGGGTGGTGGTCTGCCGTGCCTGTCCTGATGCGCCCTGCGCCCGGGCCTGTCCCACGGGGGCTCTTGAGAGAAAGCCGGACGGCAGAGTCGTCTTTCACAGGGAGCTGTGCAGGGGCTGCGGGGAATGCGAAAAGGCCTGCCTGGTGGGAGCGGTCGCCCTGAACCGGGAGAAGCTGCCCGTCAAGTGCATTCACTGCGGAGCGTGCGTCAAGTTCTGTCCGCATGGCGTTTTGGAGCTGGAGGAGATCCCCTCGGGAGGCTGAAATGCTGCGCAAGGTTCTCTACATCGATCTCACGAAAAACGAATCATGGATTGAGGAGCGGCAGGAGCTCTTCGAGGACTGGATGGGAGGGACGGGCGTGGGGATCAGGCTGCTTCAGGAGGAGTGCCCTGCCGGGACCGATCCTCTATCCCCGGCCTCGCCCATCATCCTGTCCATCGGCCCCCTGAACGGCGTATTTCCCGTGGCCACCAAGACAGCGGCCACATTCAAGTCCCCCCTGACCGGGGAGCTGGGCGAGTCCTATGCCGGAGGCAGGCTCTCATTGGCCATGCGCTTTGCCGGCCATGAGGCAGTGGTGATCAGGGGCCGGGCAGAGAGGCCCTGCTACATCTCCATTCGAGACGGCGAGGTGACGGTCAAAGACGCCACATCCATCTGGGGAATCGACGCCCAGACCACGGGCATCATCCTGCGCGACCGCGAGCCGGGCGTGGGCCGGCGCAGCATCATCAGGATCGGCCCGGCGGGGGAGGCGGGCGTCAGGTATGCTGGTGTGGTGGTCGACACCTATCGCCACTTCGGGCGGCTGGGCCTGGGAGCCGTCTTCGGCTCAAAGAACCTCAAGGCGCTGGTGATCTCCGGAACGGAGCATGTGGATGTGCCGGATGTCAAGCGCTACCGAGAGGTCTATGAGCGGCTCTACAAGACCGCAGTGCAGACCTCCGTCATGGAGAAGTACCATGACTATGGCACCTCCGTCAATATCAGCGTCCTGAACTTCCTCAAGGGCCTGCCCACCAAAAACTTCCTCGCCACCTCCTTTGAGCAGGCGGAGAGCATCGGGGGAGAGATATTTGCCGAAAAGCACCTCCTGCGCCGGTTCTCCTGTGCCGGCTGCCCCATCGGCTGCGTGCACATCGCCGCCCTGAAGACCGCCTTTTCCAGCCACCAGGAGTTTGAGGTGCGCAAGGTCTCCTACGACTACGAGCCCATCTACTCACTGGGCTCCAACCTGGGCGTGGGTTCGGCAGAGGGAATCTTGCAGCTCATAGACGTCTGCGAGAGGCTGGGGCTGGATGTCATGTCTGCGGGAGTGGTGCTATCCTGGGCGACGGAGGCTCTGGAGAAGGGGCTGATCTCTGCCAAGGAGACGCTGGAAGTGCCCCTGCAATGGAACGGCGTGGAAGGCTACACCAGGGCACTGGAGAGCATAGCCCAAGCCCCCAATGAGTTTTATGCGGCTTTAGGCCGGGGGGTGGACTATGCCTCCGAAAGATACGGCGGGCGGGAGTATGCCATGACTTTGGGAAGAAATGAGGTCTCAGGCTATCACACCGGCCCGGCCTCCATTGTGGGGCAACTGGTGGGCGTGCGCCATTCTCACCTGGACAACGCCGGATACGCAATCGACCAGAAGGCAGCCAAAAAGCCCATGGACGCCGAGGCCATGGTGGAGGAGATCATAAAGGAGGACGACTCCCGGGGCATGTTCAACTCCCTGGTGGGCTGCCTCTTCGCCCGGGGCGTCTACACCGAAGAGAATATCATCGACTCCCTGGGGGCGGTGGGCATTGTGAAGAGTAAAGACGACCTGCGTGACCTGGGTCGGAGGATATTCGACGAGAAGTACAGGTTCAAGGTCCGGGAAGGCTTCGACCTCTCCCGCCAGCGCATTCCCAGGAGGTTTTACGAGACGGTCTCTACTCAGGGAATGGTCGCGCCGGAGACGGTGGAGGAGATGCTCAGGATCTA
>DAOPZB010000190.1:0-3286 GCA_035353195.1 Methanothrix sp.
ACTGCTACTGAACAAAACCACAGAGACACAGAGGCACAGAGATGAGATTGACAACGGAAAGACATAGTGGATCAAGTTAAGCCACAGTTAATAGCGAAGAGCCCAATGATGGCTTTGAGTCACCCATGTGCATGAAAATGAGTCTTTCGTTCTTTGTGCGTACTTTGTGAGCTTTGTGATCTTTGTGGTGAAGTTCTTAAGGTTTTTAATTAACAATTCGCGTATCACTAATAACCACAAAGAACACAAAGCGCACAAAGAACGCACAAAGACGGCATTTTGTACCACACAGAGGCCCGGAGGGGCTCGGAGGGTGACCAACAATCCTCCGCCGGGCTATCATAGCTTGAGCTTCATTATGATGGCCGCCTCACCGTCCGAGTAATAAGCCGGACAGATGCCGATCATGCGGAAGCCCAGCATGGAGTAGAGTGATTGGGCCTTCTTGTTGCTGACCCGGACCTCCAGGGTAGCGCCCATTGCCCCCATGCGCCGGAACCTCCTGATCACCTCCAGCATCAGTCTCATGCCTATGCCCCGCCCCTGAAATCCGGGCCGGACGGCGAGCCAGAAGACCCGTCCTTCGAAGGGAGCGTGCTTGAATCCCAGGACGAAGCCGGCTATGATTCCGCCCACGTCCGCGACGAGGGTGCTGTGGGGATGGTATTCGTAAAAGGCGGTGAAGATGGTAGGATCGTATCCCCCGAATACGTCTCTGTCGATCTCAATGGCCGCCTTGAGATCGGAGGGCAGAAATCTCCTGATCACCACCGGATCCTTGAAGGCCGCGGCATCAACTCCGTCTACAAGCCCCCCGTGCGTCTGTCCGTCCGGCCACATCATTCTTCCCTTCCCCATCTCTGAGGGGAAATAGTTTTTCCGACTCCTGCTGACAGAGGCGGAAACCCAGAACCGGATCATTACCACAAATAAGAATTTAAAATACTGCAATTTTAGCAGAAGATTTTTTAGGCTTTAATGGCAATATGATGAAAGGAAATCTTTTGCCCGGCAAAGGGATGAGATGAAAAAGATCCAGATTCAAACGGCTCTTTTTGCCCTGGTGCTGCTTGCCGTCTGGTGGCAGGCTGGCCTGTGGTATCAGGAGCGGCTCATGGATGAGGAGCGAACGCAGGTGGCAGGCGAACTGCAGCCGCAGGGCAATTCCCTGGCCATGGCCATATCCGAACGCCTGGAATTGCTGGAAGGCCTCGCGGCATTTGTCCAGGCGGAGATTGAATCCTCCCGGTCCGCCCTGGACGAGGAGTTCCTGGTCTTTTCATCGCAGATCTACGCCAGAAGCATCGGCATTCGCAATCTGGCCGTAGCTCCTCAGGGCGTATTTCGCTATGTCTATCCCCCGGAAAGCAGGCCGGGTATGATGGGCCAGAGCCTCTTTCTCAATATTTCGCCGGCCTTCAAGGGAGACGTGCAGAGGGCGGTCTCCAGCCGAAAAGTCGTTCTCTCCCCGCCCCATAACATGAGGAGGGGCGGCCTGGGGGTGGTGGCCAGAAAGTCCGTCTTTGAGGATGAGACCTTCTGGGGATTCGTCTCCATGACCATAGACATACCCATCGTCCTGCAAGCGGCGGGGCTGAACTTCTCCTCCGGGAGCCATAGACTGAAAATGGCCCTGCGGGACGACTCAGGAAAGTCCTTTTTCGGGGATGCCTCGGTCTTCGGGTCCGACCCGGTGATCAGCAGGGTGCAGCTTGCCGACGGCTACTGGGAGCTGGCAGGAGTGCCTGCTACCGGATGGGCCGAATCGGTGCAGGTGCCGCTGCGCATAGCTCAGATGGGCGGCCTGGTGATCATCGGCCTGGTGATCATCCTCTTTTTCCTCACAGTCAGCCGGCAGGACACTTTGAACCTGGCGGTGATGGAGAGGACGGAGGACCTGAATCGAGAGCTTGCGGAGAGGCAGAGGGCAGAGAAGGCTCTCTTGGAGAGGGAGCTGTATCTGAAGGCCATATTCGAGGCGGCGACAACTGTGGCATTCATCATCGCCGATGCCAGAAATAGGCAGCCCCTGGTCATCGATTTTTCGCCGGGCGCTGAAAAGGCCTTCGGCTGGCTTCGTGATGAGGTGATCAATAAGCCGGTCTCCATGTTCATTCTCCCTCAGGATCGAGAAAGGCTGTACAGGGCCGCCGCCCGCATGAAGGATGACAAACAGTCCCATTCCGGGTTTATCTATCTGCTGAGGCGCTCCGGAGAGATATTTCCGGCCATGTACTCCATACATCCCCTGCTCGACGAATCGGGATCGATCTACGGGGCTCTGGGCGTCTGCATAGACATGACTGAGCAGAAGAAGATGGAAGAGGAGCTGGTCCGGGCCAAGGAGGCGGCAGAGGCCTCCTCCAGGGCCAAGGCGGCATTCACAGCCGGCGTGAGCCATGAGATGAGGACGCCCCTGAACGCCATCATAGGCATGACCGAACTGCTCCTTGAGAGAGATCTCGATCCTGTGGCCAGGGATTATGCGGAGACGGTGCGGAGCAGCGGCCAGTCTCTGCTGGCGATCATCAATGAGATCCTGGACTTCTCCAAAATGGACGGACGCAATGTGGCTTTATCTGAAGAGCCGATTGACCTTCAGGAGATGCTGGAGGCGTCATTGGATCAGGTTTCTGCCTGGTCTTCGGAAAAGCACCTGGAGCTGGCCTATTTTATCGAGGATGGGACTGCTCAAAGGGTGATGGGAGACGCTCAGAAGCTGCACCAGGTTCTGGTAAATCTGCTCAGCAACGCCATAAAGTTCACGGAGAGCGGAGAGGTCACAGTCAGCGTCTCCAGGGACCGTATCTTCAGGGACAGCGTCTCGAAGGACCGGGAGGCCGGCCTCTCCAAGGAGCTGGGAGAAGATGATTCAAAAGCCAATTCCGGAGGAGAGCCGATCGGACTGGTCTTTCATGTCGCAGACACCGGCATCGGCATACCTGAGGACCGCACGTCCAGCCTCTTCATTCCCTTCAGCCAGGTGGACACCTCCCTCTCCAGGAAGTACAGTGGAACCGGTCTCGGCCTGGCCATCAGCAGCAGGCTGGTGGAGTTGATGGGGGGCAGGATCTGGGCGGAGAGCACTGTGGGAGTCGGATCAAGGTTTCATTTTGCCGTTCCCCTGAAGCCGGCCTTTGGAGGGCGGGCAGGGAAAGGCCGCAGCGAGGCGAATTCTCTGTTGGCAGGAAAAAGGGCGTTGATAGCATTTTCTCGGGCCTCGGCCAGAGAGATGCTGGCCGGACACGTGGCTGCCCTGGGCATGACCGCAGGAAAAGCAGTATCC
>DAOPZB010000191.1:0-3251 GCA_035353195.1 Methanothrix sp.
AGAAAGAAGCAGTATTTGCAGCCTAAATTGCAGGCCGCTCCCGTGGGCTTGGCCAGGAGGTGAAAGCCGGGCAGTGTGCTGGTCTTGCTCATTGAGGAGCAATTATTTACTGGAAGTTCATTAACCTTTGGATTTCATTAGTCCAGCATTTCCGCATTTCAGCGTTTCACATATCATATTTCACATTTCAGCCGGATATCACCGCAAATTGCTCCTGCAATAGCCACTGATCATTCAAATAGACGTCTACCGTCCAATCACCCCGCGGGTCGGGGACGGAATTGGTATAATAATATGCGCTGCCCTGGCTCTCCGCATAGATCTCTGCACTGCTGCGACGCGCTCCCTCATCTATTTCTCCCAATTGAAAATCCAGGAGCATGCTGGGGATATCCAGTGAATCCCAGACGTTATATGTGGCATAATAGCCGCCTTCCGGATTGGGGGGGATTTCGTAGGTGTGGGTTATTTCATAGCCTCCGCCGTCCTTCCAGATCCATTTGATTCTGGCAACTCCGATATTGCTGATCTGCAGCCAGGAGTGGGGCAGCAGAGTATCTCTGATTTGGGAAGATATGGTGGTCGTGACCGGCCTGTTTACAGCCTGATCGATTTCGCCGGCCATAGCATGATCAAGAACCGTGAATGTGCCGTTTGCAGCACTCAGTCCGGGATTGGGCTCATTGCCTTTGCCGCCTTCATCTGTCCTGGAATGGGTTGAATCGGAATCGATGGAATTGGAATTGGAATCGGAATCTGAATCGGAATCTGAATGGACACTAAGGGCGAATTGCTCTGTCAGGCGCTTTTTGCCGTTGATATAGATATCGACATGCCAGTCACCCGACATGTAGGGCTCATTTGGTATGGCGGCAATATCCAGAGGATACCAGACATTGTAGGAGGACCAAAATCCACCGCTCTGGTTGCGGGAGATTTCGACTCTGCCGGTTTTATATGGATTGCCATCTGGGGAGTACCAGTGCCAGTCCACTTCAGCTCCGAGGACATGGCCCAGGCAGAGCCAGGAGTAGGCTTTGTCCTCATCCTCGGAGAACGCAGTAGCTCTTTCACCCAATTGGCTGGTGGACTCGTTCACATCGCTTGCCATACTATGGTCGAGGATTTCAATGTGAAACAGGCTGGTCAGGTTCATGCCGGTGGCATTTGTTTCCGGAATCCATGCCGAATAGTCTCCCAGCTCTCTTGCCGTGGCATAGGCGATATCCGACTCGTCAGTTCGCCCCAGAGCCTTTAGAGCGGCTCCCTTGAGGCCATAGGCAATGGGATTTTCCGGGGTCAGTTCAATGGCTTTATTGTAAGCGATAATGGCCTCTTCGTACCTTCCCAGTTTAAAGAGTGCTTCGCCTTTGTTGCTGTAGGCCATCCAATTGTCCCAATTGTCCGGGTCCAGATTGATGGCCTGGTCATATAAGGAGACGGCTTCATCGTACCTGCCCTCCGCCTCAAGCCTTTTGGCTTTGCTGAAGTATTCGTCCTTTTTGGCCTGATTTTCCAGGCGATTTTTCAGACTATCATAGGCGGCACCGTCGAAATAGCCCTGACCGGAAGCATATCGATCCTCCTCTGACTGGGCATCGAGCTGTTTGCCTGCATTATCCGAGTAGGCGGCGGTCGTCTGCCCTGCTGCCGACACGCTCAGGAGGGCCAGGATTGATAAGAGCAAAGCGAACTTCAATATGGCAATTCCACCCTTCTTTGGCGTATGCAGAGAGGATTCTTCTACCATAAAAAGCTTTTAATCGCGCTGGCTAGGAGCGGGCAGGCGCGGGTGACGGGGAGAGATTCTGCAGGAGCGGGGAGGGAGAGGCAGAAGTGAAAATGCGATGCGCTTAACAGAGTTACTCTGTCTTTCCGGTTTTATTCTCATCTCTGTGCCTCTGCCGTTTTGTTGGGTAGCAGAAGGCTTAACTGTCGGAAACTTACTAACCGAACCACAGAGGCGCAGAGACACAGAGGAGAAGAACCACTTCAGTCCGTGGGCGATTGGCTCTAACCAGTGACTAACGACGTTTTCACCACAGAGACACAGAGGACACAGAGTACGCACAGAGACGAGATAATAACTGAAAAGACAGATCAACTTAAGGTCAGATACAGGAAATAGCCTGGAGCCATATCCCAGCGCCCGGCAGGCGGCAGCCACGCGCACATGCGAGACGCGTGCGGGGGGGAGGGGCAGCGAGTGGGCAGAGCCTGGTGAAGTGAAGCGGTTCTGACGGAGAGGGGAGGGAGAGGAAGAAGTAAAAAATGCGATGCGCTTGAAAATGAACCTTCTGTTCTTTGTGCGTCCTTTGTGGCCTTTGTGATCTTTGTGGTGAAGATTCTAGGATCAAATTAACAATTCACTTACTACTAATAACCACAAAGAGCACAAAGCGCACAAAGACCTCACAAAGAAGGTCTTTTCGTATCACACAGAGACAAAGAACCACATCTCAATCCATATAAAAAACGAGGAACCGATAAGACCGAAATGGACTGCACAGGAAAAGGGTATCGAGCTTCAAAACCATTAAATCCCAAAGAGTCGCATAAGGAATTATGTTCTCGGAGTATGTTAGAGTGGCATTGGGGCGAGCCAGGTATGAAACACTGGAAAACGGATCATACATGGCTACGGTAGATGGCTTGCCTGGGGTGATAGCCACGGGAGACAATATCGAAAAATGCCGGGAGGACCTCATAGAAGTCATTGAAGAGTGGATTGCCATTCGACTTCAGAGGGGCCTGGCAATTCCTGATATTGATGGCCATTCAATATACATCTCACAGGAGCAGATGGCCGTTGTGTAAAATAATCCCCGTCCCCTATCGCGTCTTTATCAAGAAGCTGAAGAAATTGGGCCTGGAAGGACCGCACCAGGGAAGAAAGCATCCGTATATGGTTATAGGAGACACTGTTATCGTTCTGCCAAATCCCCACCAAGGCGAGGACGTAGACGTAAAGCTGATAAAAGCCATCTTGAAAGAAGCCGGAATCTCCCGTGAGGAATGGCTTTCAATTTAGCAGGAAGCTCTGTGGAAATCCGATCGGCTAAGAACGTAGAGCACTGCAACCTGGACAGAGACGCCAGGCGCAGAGCCCGGCCCGCCCAAAGAATAATTGTTAAATTATAATAATTCTGGGCTCGAACTCCTGCTGCCGGACTGCACCACCTCGCTCGATAGACAAATGACTAGCACTGGGCGTGGATCTGCTGGGTATGCGACGCAGAAAAAACGCAAGG
>DAOPZB010000192.1:0-3247 GCA_035353195.1 Methanothrix sp.
AGCCACTCAGCATGCCCATGAAGACCACGATGATGGCCACGGCCAGGGTCACAGCAGCCACTGTGAAGAGGGCCAGTTTGGGGTTTCTCAGGATATGCGCCCTGGCAACTGTCAGTTCAAACGTCTTCATCACCATCTTTTATCCGTTTATGGCGATGGCCGGATCCAGTCGCGAAGCCTTCCGGGCGGGGTACAGTCCGGCAATCAGGCTCAGACCCACGGCCACGGCGACTATGGCCAGGTAGCTCTCTGGATTGATCACTATCGGTAGGGTGATCGCCTGTCCGCCGGGCGCATTCATTTTGATCTCCAGGCTCTGCAGGTAGAGGGAGACGGCCAGGCCGAATATAGCGCCCACCACTCCGCCCATCAATCCCAAAATCCCGCTCTCCAGGAGGAAGATGTTGCGAATGCTCCCTCCGCGGGCCCCAATGGCCATGAACATGCCGATCTCAGCCGTCTTCTCATTGACCAGCATGTACATCACGCTGCCTATGCCGAAGGCTGCTATTATCATGATCAAAAGCATGATCAGGTTGTTCTGAAACTTCTCTATGGCCAGGGTCTTCAGGATATCCGGGTACAGGGTCTGCCAGCTATCCGCTTTGTAGCCCTGCCCCTGCAATTCTGCTGCCACCGCCTCCGCCGAGTAGACGTCCTCCAGCTTCACATCAATGCCCGTCAAGACGTCTCCATCTCCCAGGAAATCCTGGGCGGTGGAGATGGAGACAAAGGCGATGTCTTCAGGCCAGCCCGTGGGCAGGCTGAATATGCCGCTCACCACCAGGCTGGTGCTCTTAGCATCGGGAAAGCTGGCATAGACCGTCTGGCCGACCTTCACATTCAGCCGCTCGGCAAGCTTATCGCCGATGACCACCCTCTTTCCGTCCTGAATGGATGCCAGGTCCCCCTGGTAAACGTACTTGGCTATGTTGTAGATTTTATCGATATCGATGGGATTGATGCCTGAGATCTGCACGCTCTCCAGGTTGTCTTTGTAGGAGAACGTCGCGGAGGTGGCAAGTCCCGGCGAGACGGCGGCGACCCCCGGAATCGCCCAGATATCCTCCATCAGGCTCCGATAGAGGTAGATGTAGTCGTCTCCCTCCTGGGAGGAGACGGTGATGTGGGGAAGGTCCTCCACTATGATATCAAAGAGCATGCCCTGGAAGCCCTCCTGCATGGAGACGAAGGTGATGGAGATGGCCACAGCTAAGGCTACCGCCGCCACGGAGAGGATGGTGCCCCTCCTTCGATGGGCAATGTGGCGGTTGACCACGGAAAGCTCGAAGTCGGAGATGATGCCTGCTCGCATAAAACCACTCTGGGGAAATTACTTTTCTCTGCTGGGTTATCAAGTTGCTGGGGGAGGCCCTGCTCATTTACATATAGAAAAACTTATGTTACTTACCAAAAGAACTTAGTTAATATACCGAAAATGTTAAATGCGATTAAAGCACAGATAAACATGATAAAATTCTCAGCAAAGATATATCCTGCCGGGATGTGGAGAGTACAGGTCCTATACCTCCTTCCTGAGACTCTCCCGTCCTCTCTTCTCCGCCGCAAATTCGATAATATCTCTGCTATTTTTCAAATGTTTATTTTGTCTCCCTGCCCAAATTTCATGCTTTTATCTCATTTTCTCCAGGTCTTCCTGATTCCATATGATATTTTATAATACTAATACATCCAGGAGGAGCAAGACAGCCCCTAAAAAACCTGCAATGGCAATCGCCGTTTCGGTATTTATTTCCAGATTATGCACGGGCCGCTGCCTTAGCAGATCTAAGATAAATAGTTTTCCAGGGCAAAGGGTGCGATATCCAGCAGGGTGAGAGCGACCACTGCCGCTATCCAGTAGGCTGGCCTATTGAAATACCACGTCCTACTGCCCCGGGCATAGATGTAGGCGATGTAGGGCAGGAGGGGCACAAAGGATATGGCCGGGTTTGGCTCTACATGAAGGAAATTTGTGAAGATGTAGCCCTGGCAGAGAAGGCAGATGACCGTCACCAGGCCGACTTTGGCTTGGTTGTTGATTCTCATGGCTCTGGCTCTTCTCATTCCCCATTAAAAAGCCTTTCATTCGCGCCACTCATCCAACTGCACCTTTGGCGGCTGATCTAGCTCTTTAAAAAGGAGCGCAGGTCGGCGAGGGGCATGGAATTGAGCAGGTCCTTCTTCTCCAGCCAGGCTCTGCGGGCCACGTTCAGCCCGTACTTCATGGTGAGGAGCTGCTCAGCCTCGTGGGCATCGGAGTTGACAGCCATCTTCACGCCCGCCTCCTTGGCTGCTTTGGCATTGACATCGCTGAGGTCCAGGCGGCTGGGGTGGGCGTTGATCTCCAGGGCGGTGCCCGTCCGGGCGGCTGCCTCCAAGACCGCCTGCAGGTCGATGTCGTAGGGCTCGCGCTGGCCGATGACCCGGCCTGTGGGATGGGCGATGATGTCCACGTTCTCGTTTTCTATGGCAGAGACCAGCCGGCCGGTCAGAGCCCTCTCCGTCTGCTGCTGGGCCATGTGCACCGACGCCACCACCACGTCGCACTCCGCGAGCAGCTCGTCTGGGTAGTCGAGCTTGCCGCCGGCCTTGATGTCCACTTCTGCGCCCATGAGGATGGTGATGCCCTCCAGCTCTTCGTTGGCGGCCTGCACGGCCTGCATCTTCTGCTTCAGCCTCTCCGGGGACAGGCCCCCGGCGATGCCAATGGAAGGTGAGTGGTCGCAGACGGCGATGTATTCGTAGCCCAGATCGCGCGCTGCGCGGGCCATCTCCTGCAATGTGGCACGCCCGTCCGACCAGTTGCTGTGCACATGCAGGTCGCCGCGCATGTCGGACAGCTCCACCAGATGGGGCAGTCGGCCCTGCATAGCCGCCTCGATCTCGCCCCGGTCCTCCCTCATCTCCGGCTGGATGTAGGGCAGGCCCAGGGAGGAGTAGACCTCCTCCTCGCGGTCGAAGAACAGGTCCCGCCCATCGGAGAGCCTGGTCAGGGAGTATTCGGAGAGGGAATAGCCCCGGTTGAGGGCAATTGCGCGCAACCGGACGTTGTGCTCCTTGGAGCCGGTGAAGTATTGCAGGACGGTGCCGAAGGACCTGTGCTCCACGATCCTCAGGTCGACCTGGATGGTGTCCCGGACGATGACGCTGGCCTTGGTGGGACCCTTGGCCAGCACCTCTTCCACCAGGGGCATCCTCACGAAGGCGGCCACGACCTCCTCCGGACGGGCGGCGGTGGCCAGGA
>DAOPZB010000193.1:0-3233 GCA_035353195.1 Methanothrix sp.
GAGGCACAGAGATGAGAATAAACCTGTTAGACAGATTAACTCAGTTTAGCCACAGGAAATAGCGGAGAACCAAACAAATGAACCTCTCTTTCTTTGTGCGTCCTTTGTGAGCTTTGTGATCTTTGTGGTGAAGTTCTTAGGGTTTTGATTCGTAATTCGCATACTACTAATAACCACAGAGGACACAAATCGCACATAGAATTCACAAAGATGGCATTTTCGTACTACATAGATGTGAGAATAAAATCTAATCATATTAATTCTGTTATGCAACCGAAACCTATATCACTTACAAGAATAAGTTAGAGATTATGAGATTCACAGCGTGCTTTTCCTTGGCCATTCTGGCAATCTTTCTGCTGGCAGTGTCGACTGCTCTCTGCCAGGGTGCCGACCAGGATGACGATATGGATGAGACCCACGATGCCGGCTACTGGCTGGCCCAAACCGAGAGCGACTACAATCAGGGCTCCTATTCCCAGGCCCTGGATGACATCGACGAATACCTGAATTACAACTCCACTGACGTCTGGGCCTGGAGCTTCAGGGCAAACCTGCTCGTCAAGATGAAGAGGTACAGCGATGCCGTCGACAGCTTCGACCAGCTCATCCGCCTGGACAGCTCCAATGCCCAGGCCTACAACGACCGGGCGCTGGTCCTCTCCGGTGGCCTGCGGCAGAGCGATGAGGCCCTCGAATCGATTGGGGCGGCATTGCAGCTCGATCCAAAGAGCGCCAGCACCTGGTTTAACAAGGGCGTGATTCTGGAAGAGATGGAGATGTACGATGAGGCACTGCTCGCCTACAATCAATCATCGAAGCTGGACGGCTCCCATGACAAAACCTGGTACCGCCAGGGTCTGGTGCTGGCCAGGATGGGCGACTATGAGCAGGCGGCAGCCATGCTGGACCGGGCCATAAAGATCAATGACAGAAACGCCGATGCCTGGAATGTCATGGGGCTGATCTACAGGGAGCAGAGCCTCATGGAGGAGGCCAAAGGCTGCTTTGAAAAGGCTGTGGCAATAGAGCCGGACAGCGCGGAGTTCAAAAGGAACCTCGATGAGGTCGCCGAGGCAACGGCTTACGGGACAAATGACAGCGCTGACGACAGAGAGATCGATGCTGGTGAGATCGACGCCAGTGCGACCAATAGCATCAACTATACAGAAAACAATTTAAGTGCAGAGGTCAATGCGGCTTTGTGACCGTCTTTAGAGCTTATGATGTAAGAGGTGTCTACGGCACCGATCTCACAGAAGAGCTGGTCCGGCGGGTGGGCCAGTCCTTCGGCTCCTATGCCGGAGGAGGAAAGATATCCCTGGGCAGAGACACGCGCACCAGCGGCCCCATCCTGGAGAAGGCCTTTTTGGAGGGAGTTTTAAGCACAGGCTGCGAGGTGCACAGCTTCGGCATAATTCCCATCGCCATCATCAGCTTCGTCACAAAGAAAGAGGGGCTAAAAGCGGCCTCTTACATATCCGCCTCCCACAATCCTCCCGAATACAACGGCGTGCGGTTCCGAACCGGGGACGGCTACGGCCTGCTCTATCAGGAGTCGTCCATCATGAAATACTACCATGAGGGCGGATTTCTCTCTGGAGAAGGCCGGGTTTTGGATCGCTCTGCCGCCTCTGCCATCGAAGAGTACCGCCGGTACGTGGCAGACAGGCTGCACATCGAGCGCCCCCTCAAGGCAGTTCTCGATATGGGCAACGGCTCGGCCTGCACCATGTCCTCCTTTTACACCGATCTGGGCCTGAACACAGAGGTCATCAACGGCAGTATGGACGGCCTATTTCCTGGCCGCGGCCCGGCTCCCAACGAAAAGTCGCTGGAGGCTGCCTGCCGGAGGGTGAGGGAGACAAAGGCTGACTTCGGGGTGGGATTTGATCCCGATGCCGACCGGGGCATCATCATCGATGACCTGGGCCGGGCATTGCCCCCGGAGAAGGTGGCCATCATCATCGCCAGAAGACGATACAAATCAGGCGATCTGGTCATCTCCGGCTTCGACTGCTCCATGACCCTGGAGCGAGAGCTTCAAAAGGACGGCATAAGGGTTTTGCGGGAGAAGGTGGGAGACGTCTTCGTGGCCAACCGGGTGAAGAGAGAGAATGCAGTTTTAGGCGTGGAGCGCAGCGGCCACTTCTTCCTGCCGGAGTTTCAGTACTCCGACGACCCCTTTGCCATGAGCCTGACCATAGCCGAGATCATCTCCCAGGGCGAAAAGCTCTCCCGCCTCGCCGATGAGATCCAGGACTATCCCTATCGACAGAAGAGCATCCGCCTGCACAAAGACCCGGCGGAGGTCATGGGCAAACTCAGAGAGGAGCTCTCCGGGGAAAAGCCCAATATGCTGGACGGCATAAAGATAACCACAGATAGCTACAGCGTCCTCATCCGGCCCAGCAATACCGAGCCCATTATCCGCCTTTACGTTGAGACGGCGGCATGCGACATAGATCAGATAGAGAAGCGCTACGAAGAGCTGATACAGCGCTTCCTGTGAAATTAATCCGGAGCTGACTATAGTTTGAGCTACAAAGACATTTGCGTTCTCATCCCCACCCTCAATGAAGAGGAGTCCATTGAGCCTGTGGTCCGGGAATTCAGATCCCTGGGCTTTGAGAATATCCTGGTGGCGGACGGCCACAGCACCGATGCCACGGTGGAGAGGGCCAGGGCGGCGGGAGCTTGCATCTTCCTTCAATCCGGAACCGGCAAAGGCCAGGCCTTAAAAGAGGTCTTCGAAGAGATCAAAGAGGATTACATCCTCCTCATCGACGGCGACGGCACATACCTTCCCTCCGAGGCCCCCCGCCTCCTGGAGCCGGTCTTGAAGGGAAAGGCCGACCATGTGGTGGGAAACCGCCTGGGCAATGTGCAGGGAGGCTCCTTCAAGCGGCTGAACATGTTGGGCAACAAGATGATCAACTTCTTCTTCTCAACCATCTACAGGGTCCGCCTCTACGATATACTATCCGGATACAGGGCTTTTACCACAGAGGGCATTCACCGCCTGGACCTGTCCACCCCCGGATTTGAGATCGAGTCGGAGATGACCATTGAAAGCGTCAAGAAGGGGCTGCGCATAATCGAGGTCCCCATAACCTACATGCCCCGCCTGGCCGGAGCCAAGACCAAGCTGCACCCCTTCCGGGACGGCCTGAAGATCATCCTCACCATCTTCCGCATGGCCAAGACGGAAAACCCAATGTTCTACTATGGCC
>DAOPZB010000194.1:0-3223 GCA_035353195.1 Methanothrix sp.
GCCTATCAGATTCAAATAAGTGGCTCTTCCCCTAGAGGAATCAGATCCCGCCTCGTCCGTCAAGCAGCCTTCAACCGATGCCCGCGCCCTCGCAAGTGAGCGCATCGCATGCGCACCGCTCCCGCGCACCCGGAACACACCGCTCCTGCTGGCCCATGCGCCGGATGGCACGAATTCTGGGATCTCGTCATAAAAGCGATCTGCAAAAATCAAAATCCGCCAGGATTCGTACCATCGCCTCCAACCGCCGGGGCCGAAAGGCGATCTCCCCCGCTGCCAGGGGCTTTGCAAGCAGCCGTCCCGCGAAGAATTCCTTCATGAGCGAACTCATTAGCCCCAAATCCTTTTTGCAGCCGCCGTCTTTGTGCGTCCTTTGTGCGTCTTTGTGCCCTTTGTGGTGAACGTCCGTTAGCCCAAGGCTTAGCTCCCAGGGCCAACGGTCTTCAGCTTTCTTTCACTCAATATATATCGCCGGCCTGCCCGGCTCCGCTTGCTTGCTCTTGCCCTTGGGGTCCTCCCCAGCTTCATCCGCAGAGTAGATCTCCACCGGCACGCCGAATGCACCGGCCAGATACACCTTCTCCCGAGAGAGCGTCTCAAACTCATCCAGCCCCAGAGCCTCTGCCGTCAGCGAGTGCGCCGCCTTGGCCAGCTTTTGGGCATACTTGGGAGCATCCTTCTTATGCTGGGCTATGGCCGGCGTGGCCATGGCCTGCTTCATGAGCGCTCCCATGTCCAGCTTTCCGCTCTGGGCTGCTGCCACCGCCAGGCCCAGCATCTCCTTCTTCCACTGGGGGGTGGTGTAGAGGGTGATCTTGCTGGGCGTCGCCTTGGTGACGCTCACAATCTCCTGCACGTCGCTAATCATCCTCTCCAATAGCTCCTCCGCCTTCTCGGCCCTCTCGTCGATCAGGCTGGCGTCCGCCGCCGGCCAGCCGGCCAGCGAGGCGTATCCCTCTCCCAGCCCCTCCGACCAGATCTCCTCGCAGACGTGCGGCGTGAAGGGGGACATCATGCGCACCCAGGCCGACAGCACGGCCCGCAGTTGATTCTTGCCTCCCCGCCTCTGGTACCATCGCAGGTCGTTGAACAGCAGGAAGAAGGCGCTCTGCAATGCCCGCCGGGTCTGAATGGCCTGCATGGCCTCCGTAGCTTCGACTATGCGGCGCTGCAGCCGGGAGAGCATCCACCGGTCGATCAGAGCCATCTCCGCCTTCCCGTCAATGCTGCCGTCCGCCAGGACCTCACGGGCGAAGTTGTAGAACCTCTCCAGGTGAGCGCGGGTGGCCTCGACTCCGTCGTTCCTCCAGTCCACGTCCGCCGTCCCCTCGGCATTGCCCAGGATGTAGAGGCGCGTAACGTCCGCCCCGTTCTCGGCCACCGCCTGGCGGAGCGTCAGCAGCGGCCCCTTGGACTTGGACATCTTCTGCCCCTCCAGGGAGACGAAGCCGTTCACTGCGATGGCTTTGGGCCACAGCCTCTCCGGGAAGACCGCCACGTGATGATAGAGGAAGAAGAGCAGGTGATTGGCAACCAGGTCCTTTCCGGAGGTGCGGATGTCCACCGGATACCAGTAGGCGAAGTCATCGTGAATCTGCTGCACCGTCTCCTCCGGTATGCCGGTAATTGAGGCAACGGCAGCCGCACTGCCGTTATTCATGAATATGTACTCGAAGAACTCCGGGGGCAGGCTGTCGATCTTCATTCCGGCATTGACATACTTGGCCAGGATATAGTAGGCCATGTAGATGGTCGAGTCGCCCAAAGACTCGATGAGCCATTCCTTATCCCAGGGAAGGTGCGTTCCCAGACCCTTCCTCCGGGCGCAGGCCTTGTCCTTCAGCCAGTCAACCTTGTTGATGAACTCAACCCGGAACTCCTCAGGTATGATCTTCATGCCGGAGAGGCAGCGCAGCACATTGGCCTTCCACTCCGGGTCCGAGTACTCCAGGAACCACTGGTCCCGAACCATCATGATCACACAGCGGGTGCCGCAGCGGCAGATGACGGGAGTCTCGGAGAACTCATAGAATATCTCGGCTATTCCCTGCTTGATCAGGTCGGCCAGCAGGACATCCTTGATCTTGGAGACAGCGATCCCGGCATACTTTCCGGTGTTGGCCTTGAGCAGGCCGTTATGAAACTCCCGCCGGTAGACCATCTTGGTCGCATCCTCCGCTTTGGGATCGTTCTGGTCGGCGACCTTCAGCTCGGCCACAGCCTCCACCGCCGGCAGCTCGCCATAGCCCGGCGACTCGATCAGGGATATGAACTTGATATTCCTCAGGTCCTCAGTGATGCCGTACTCGGAGAGGTCCTTTCCGTACAGGTCTTTGAGCGCCAGGTAGTCGTAGGGCGCATGGGCTGGCACAGACATGACGGCTCCCGATCCATTGTCCGGGTCCACAAATCCGGCGGGCAGAACCAGAACCTCTGTCCCGGTCAGGGGATTTGTGACCGTCTTTCCGATCAGCTCCCTGCCCGACACCTCAGGGCCGGGGCAGACCGTCCGGTCGGTGAAAGTCAACTTCTCATAGGCCTCTTTGGATACAATCCAGGTCTCGCCGTTGACGGCTGCCTGGACATAATTGACATCGGGATTGAGCCAGAGGTTGGTCACACCGAAGACCGTCTCCGGCCGCAGGGTGGCGCAGGGCAGGATTTTGTCGCCCATCCTGAATTTGATGAGGGCGAAGTCCATGATGGTCGCATCCTCGCCCTTGAGGATGTCGTGATCCTCAACCGGATTTCGGTCGTGCGGACACCAGCGCACCGGGTGGCTGCCCTTGACCACATAATCCAGCCGGCGCAGGATGCCGTACTGCCACTCGATGAACTTGCTGTAAGCCGGATCGGTGGTGGTAAACTCCCGCCTCCAGTCTATGGAGTAGCCTATGGACTGCATGGCCGCCTTAGCCTGCCTCCTGAAGTAGAGCACAATCTTCTCAGGGGTGTTGAGCTCAGAAAGCTCATTCTCCGGTATACCGTGCAGCTTGGTGTAAACGCCCCAGATGAGGGGATCTTTTTTGGATATCAGCTCGGACAGCCCCACGATGGGCGTTCCCGTAGCATGAAAGGCCATGGGAAAGAGCACATTCTTTCCCTGCATGCGCTGAAAGCGGGCCACCGCATCGCCAATGGTGAATGTTCGTGTGTGCCCGGCATGAAGATTTCCATTGAGATAAGGATAAGGTATGGTTAAAAAGAACTTCTCTCTGGAGTC
>DAOPZB010000195.1:0-3220 GCA_035353195.1 Methanothrix sp.
GTCAATGATTATATAAAACCTTATCGTTAGGTTCATCTCAGCCCTGCTGTACTAGATGATTTCTGAAATATTGCAGCTAATAGCATAAAAAGTTTAGTTAAGGACTATAATCCGCTTGATACAGAACCTCTTTGCAGATGGTTGCTTCGAGAGCTTCTATGCTATTGAGTTTATTTTTTAGTTCAATGAATTTGACAAGTTTTCTACTCGCGAATACCAGAAATACCGCGCAAATAATAGCCAAAAGGCCTATCATAGCGATATTAATATCGGATAGACCTCCTTTTGAATGAGAATAAGCCAAATAGAAATAAACACTTGCTGCAGAGCATAGGAGTGTCGGCGAGACAAATGCCATTATAGCTACTTTCAACCCTCTCTTCTGTCGGTCAATTCTCTCGACCATGTTATATGCATTATCTGTCAAAGTAGGGTTTGTCATTATCCCATCTCACAAATACCCCTCATTATGGCCTTTAATAGCCTTCTATACCAATAGTACGTTACCTTTATAGGAGATCGTGCCGCCTAAAAAAAAATGTTGAATATTCATAAAAGGATATTGATGGAATCCTACAATGATATCTTCTTACGGTACGGAGTGTTTTCTCGCCACAATGGCCCGCATATTGGTCTCCCGCACCAGAAGAATGGTCAAAATTAATGGCGATTCAGATTGAGATGGACATCACGAGTCAGGTAATAGAGCGCATTTCCAAAAATGCCCCTTCAAGTGTGGTAAATAGGAATCCAGGAAGAGCCACGCTGATCAGGTGGAGACATTCTTATGCCGGGAGAGTCATTCACCCCTTTGAAATGTCGCCCATCATCCGCCCCACCCTCGACCAGTACTTCATGGAGATCGCCACAGTGGTCGCCAAGCGCTCCACCTGCCTGCGCAATCAGGTTGGGGCGGTCTTCGTCAAGAACAAGCGCATTCTCTCCACGGGCTACAACGGCGCGCCCGCCGGCCTGGACCACTGCGACCGGGTGGGCTGCGCGCGCGAGAATGTGGAGAGCGGCACCCATCACGAGCTGTGCCGGGCGGTGCACGCCGAGCAGAATGCCATCATCCAGGCGGCGCTGCACGGCATCAGCATCGAAGGCTCGACGCTCTACTGCACCCACCAGCCCTGCATCCTCTGCGCCAAGATGATGATCAACGCCCAGGTGAAGAGGGTGGTCTACGCCCAAAGCTATCCGGACGGCACGGCGCTACAGTTTCTGCAGCAGGCGGGAATTGAGGTGGCGCGGCTCTGACTAAATCATAATTTTAAAAATCGCTTTTAGGCTGTCGAAAACCAATCTTCACGACTGATATTTGCTGATCAATTCAGACCGGGACACAGGCAACAGCCTAGACAACAGCTATCGGCTCCTTTGAGACGCTTATGCAGTTGCCATTAATGGGTGGGAGGGCGAGATTCCAGAGAAGGTGAGCTGCAATCCAGTCCTCAAGCGCCTCGATGAAATTGCGGCGGACATCCTCAACCGTTTTCCGTGTTGCCCAAACGCCATCCAGCTCTGGAACATCGACGAAATACGGCTCATCGCCGTTGTCAATCAGTTTGTACTGCGCCTTTTCCAGAGCTGCCTGAATGTACTCCGCGAACATGCCTAAACCACAATTGTACTTCAAAGCATATGAAATCTTTGTCAAGAACAGGCGCATTCTCTCCAAGGGCTACAACGGCGCGCCCGCTGGCCTCGACCACTGCGACCGGGTCGGCTCTCGATCGCGAGTCCGTGTGCCCTCCGGCACCCATCACGAAATGGCCAATTCATTTATACCAAGCCTTCCGTTAGAAATTATAATGGCAGGCACGGTCAAAGAGATAGTTGCACCTATTGCTGAATCCCTCGATGAAACTGCTGCTCTGTTGGTGCGGATAAGACCTGGAAGCAGTACAAGCGATCCCGAGGGACGCGAGTCACAAACGCAGAGGAACTGGATGCTCTTATAGATAGCCTTTAGGGCTTTATTTGAGAAAATTATAATAATAGAAGTCCGACTTCCGTCCTTGTCCACACGTGTTCCCGTGCGCCCTGGCGTGCCCTGAGCCAGCGTAGCCTGCCAGAACATACTGATTCCACAAACCGAGAGAAGCGTTAGATGCACAGATCCTGGGAAGCTGGAAGTCCAATTCCATCGATCCCATCAAACCGAAGGCATCCAAACGTCGGAAGCCTCCCCGGCGCTGAGGGGGCCCCGTTTGCCAACCGCGCGTAAAACCCTCGCGCGGCGCCCACTGCGATTAAGATGGTGTAGATCCTGAGCAACATTTATGCAAAATAAATCCAGTAGGCCGGTTTGCAGAGCTTTGATAAAAGGCAGGCAGGGATGTGACACCCTGCAATAATTCTGCGTAATTCCTGCCTGAATTTATCTTTCTTCTTTAGATCCGTCTTTTCGCGTAACGGTTAGTTTTGTTTCATGGCCATCTACAGCAATATGCCCACTTTCTGCATGAAGTACGTGCCTTCCCGCCGCCAGCGCCTCGTCCAGCTTTTCGACATCCGGCCCTCCGCCCTGGGCCAGGTCCGGCTTGCCTCCGCCGCCTCCGCCCAATGCCTTGGCCGCCGCCTTGATGATGGCCCCGGCCTTGATTCCCCTGGCCAGGCCCGACCTGCCCACCGCGGCCACCAGCTTTCCCGTCTCGCTGCCCAAAAGGGCCACGCAGTCCTGTTCCGCCAGCAGGGCCGCCGCCTTGAGAAGCTCATCGATGTCGGCTGCTCCCATCCTCTGCACCACTACCTTCAGGCCATCCACGGCTGCCGCATCAGCGATCAGAGTGGTCAGCCGTGCCTTCGCCAGGTCCTCCTTGAGCCTTTCGATCTCCTTGGCCTGGCCCTTCCACTCCTCAAAGAATCGGGCGGCTGTTTTGGGCAATTGCTCCCCGGGCACGCGCAGGACATTCGCCGCCCCAGCCAAGAGGTCATCCCTCTCCTGCCCGGCCCGCACAGCGGCTTCGCCGGCGGCAAACTCGATCCTCTCCACTCCGTCCTGAATGCGCTCCGAGCGCAGCAGCTTGACCGCCCCGATCATGCCCGTGTTGGTGACGTGCGTCCCCGCGCAGGCCTCGATGTCCGTTCCCACCCGGACCACGCGAATTCTCTTTCCGGGCGGCACTCCTCCCTGGTACAGCTCGAATCCGAAGAGCTTCTCCGCCTCCTCGCGGGGCAAAAATTTGGTGTCCACCGGCTCCATCTCCATCACCCG
>DAOPZB010000196.1:0-3209 GCA_035353195.1 Methanothrix sp.
AAGATCATGGCCTGGCAGAGTGCGGCCAGGGCGGAGAGCTGATTTCGGCTCTTCGTCATTTTCTGTGGATAAGAAACTCGTTCTTTGTGCGTCCTTTGTGAGCTTTGTGGTCTTTGTGGTGAAGCCTTAGGACTTTAATTGACAATTAGCCTATTACTGATAACCACAAAGAACTCACAAAGATGGCATTTTCGTACTACACGAGAAGCGCACAGAGCACTCCCAGATATGAAGTATCAATAATCAAAAAGAACAGCGAAAAATCAGTCAGCATGGGCCTGGCCGGATTTGAACCGGCGGCCACTCGGTTATGAGCCGAGCGCTCTAACCGGACTAAGCTACAGGCCCAAAAGGAATGCGCCGCCAACAGGGCTCGAACCTGTGACATTCTGGTTACTGCTTTATGCAATTAACAGCCAGACACTCTACCAACTGAGTTATGGCGGCTCGACCACCACCCTGGATGCACAATGATTTAAGCCTTTTGATTAGAAGGTAGTATCCATGCGCGTCCTGAAGAAGAATCTGCGAGGCGAGGAGGGAGAGATAGCCCTGCTGCCTGAGTCCCTGGATGACCTATGGCATCTACAGCATCTGATATCCCGGGGAGACCTGGTATTCGCCCTGACGCAGAGAAAGGTTGCCGCGATTGCCGATAAGGCGCGCCCGGAGAAGATGGAGAAGAAGACGGTGCGCCTGGGCGTGAAGGTTGAGGACGTCGAGTTTCACATGTACTCCAACTGGCTGAGGCTGCACGGAAGGATCGCCTCAGGCAATGACGTGGGCTCCTACCACACCCTGAATATCGAGGTGGGCACCGACCTGTCCATCCTCAAGTACCACTGGAGGCCCGACCTCCTGGCGCGCATAGACGAGGCGGTGGCCGAATCTCTGCGACCGCGGGTGGTCATCGCCCTGATCGAAGAGGGCGAGGCCACCATCGGCGTCCTGCGCCAGTTCGGAGTGCAGACCGCGGCGGAGATCCGCCAGGGGAGCGGCAAGGGCAGCGGCGAGGATACGAGGAGCGGATTTCTCCGGGAGGTGGCGTCTGCCCTGGACAAGACGGCCCAGGGCGGGGCCGAGGTCATACTGGCCGGTCCGGGATTCACCAAAGAGGACCTCAAGAAGGTCATCGACTCCACCTATTCCGATCTGGCGGAGAGAATTGCCATGGACGACACCACCTCCATCGGGCGCTCCGGATTTCAGGAGGTCCTCCGCCGCGGGGCGGTAAAGAGCGTCCTTGAGTCCAGCCGCATCGCCCGCGAGGCCAAGCTCATCGAAGACCTCTTCCGGGAGATCGCCACGGACGGAAAAGCGGCCTACGGAATGAAGGAGGTGCAGATGGCCGTCAACTTCGGCGCTGTGGAGAGTCTGCTGGTCTTAGACGAGCTGGCCAGAAGGGGATCGGCAGAAGCGATCATGCGCGACGTGGCCGCCGCCCGCGGAAAGGTGGTCATATTCAGCTCCGACTTTGAGCCGGGGGACAGGCTCTCCTCCCTGGGGGGGATAGCAGCCCTGCTGCGCTTCAAGATTGCTTGAGATTGAATTGAGGCTCCAGAGATGACAAGATGCGACAAATGCCCCCGCTCTGCCGTTATCTACCAGAGGTACTCGGGGATGCACCTGTGCGGCGAGCACTTCTCAATGGACGTGCACCGCAAGATCAGGGAGAGGCTGAGGAAGACGGGCCTCTTCTCCCGCGGCTCGCGCATGGCTGTGTGCCTGGACGGAGGAAGGCAGAGCGCGACGCTGGCCTGGGCGCTCAAGGATATATTCTCCCGCCGCCCGGACATGGATATCTCGGCGATCATCATCGACCCCGGAGAGCGAGGCGGAAGCTGCGCCGAAGAGGGCCGTGCTGTGGCGGAGCGGCTGGAGATGGATTGCCGGATTTTAAGCTGGCCGGACGGTGGGGCAGGCATACAGTTCCAAGAGGCTCTCTTCAGGGCCGCCCAGAAGGCCGGGGCCGGAATCTTGGCAACAGGCGAGTGCCTGGATGACGAAGCCCTGCGGATCTTCCTCAGCTATTTGCAGGGCGAGGGCAGAGCCCTTCTGGCCGCCCCCTCAGCCGGACCGGCGACTCTGACGGAGACATCTGACCATAGCCGGCCAGAGGGACCGACATGGATCAAGCCATTGCAGCGCGTCCCCCGCAGAGAGGCGAGGCTATTCGCCCTGCTGCATGGTCTCGGCATCGATGCCGATGGGGGGGCCGGGCAGCAGTGCAGCCTTTCCCAGGAGGCGGCGCGGCTTCTCGCCGGCTTTGAGGGCCGCCATCCGGGAACATACTACTCCCTGGTTCGCGGCCTGGAAAAGGGGCTGAGGGCAAAGCCTTTAAGTGTAGATGCAAAATAATCGAGCCTGGTGCCTCGGTAGCTCAGCCGGTCCAGAGCGATTGACTTGTAATCAATAGGTCGCGTGTTCGAATCACGCCCGGGGCTTAGCTCTTTTCTTTAGAGATTTTATAATAGAGTTACCGGCCTATTCTACGAAAAGAGAGCCCTCCCTTTTTGGAAAAGCGGCCCGAATTTTTCATTCAGGCCTTCCTGGTCTTCTTGATATCCAGCCTGGTTTTGCATCTGGGACAGGCTTTCGGCTTATTCATCCGTGTCTCCCAACCGTAATGGCACTTTGGACATTTCATCTGTTTCATATTTATACAGTTGTAATAAGAGTATTAATAACTTTCGATTGTATATGATTATCCTTACTATTCTGGCGAGCGCAAAGCCTATAATTGAATGGGCGCGGTAAATACAGAATTTCATGAACGAGATTTTGGAGATCCTTTCTGAAAACGCCAGAGCAACCCCTGCCGAGATCGCGGCCCTCATGGGCAGGTCCGAAGAGGACGTGGCCAGAGAGATCAAGGAGCTCGAGGATGTCGGCGTCATAAGAAAGTACGTCACGCTGATCAACTGGGAGAAGCTCGACAAGAGCTTTGTCTTTGCCGTCCTGGAGCTGAAGGTCGCCCTGCAGCGCAAGACGGGCTACGATGCCGTGGCGGAGAGGATCGCCAGATTCTCAGAAGTGGAGTCGGTGCGGCTCATCTCCGGAGATCACGACCTCTCCGTCACCGTGCGGGGCAATTCTATGAAGGAGATAGCCTACTTCGTAGCTGAGAAGATCGCTCCCCTGGAGGGAGTGCAGTCCACCTGCACCCACTTCATACTGAAAAGCTACAAGGAGCACGGGGTAATACTCAC
>DAOPZB010000197.1:0-3161 GCA_035353195.1 Methanothrix sp.
AAGAATCCGTTGGGCTGCACAGGGACCGCCGCATCATAATCCCTATCGCCCCCAGCCAGCTCAAAGAGCCTGTCCACCACCCGGGCGTTTAAAAATGGCAGGTCGCAGCCCGTGGCAAAGGCAAACTCTCCGCGCGCCTTCGATAGGCCGGCATCAAGCCCCGCCACCGGCCCGAATCCGGGAACGCTATCCCAGGAAAATGAGATTTCGATATGCATATCGGTCCCAATTTCGATCTCTCTCCCGATCCCTGTCTCATTCCCAGGACTGCAAAAACAGGCCCTGATGATCTCCTCCAGCCGCACGGCGTGCCTCTCATCCCGGGCGACTATTATTATCTCATCCGCCACGCCGGCGAGAGTCTCTACAGCCCAGCAGATGAGCGGCATGCCATCGAAGATGAGGAGCGACTTCTCCTCGCCGAGGCGACTGCTATTTCCTCCTGCCAGGATCACTGCGGATCGCATAGCCTCCATCCGCTCTCCCGGCAGTCCTCTAAGAGAGCCTCGGTGAGGACATCCCTGGCACTATCGGCCCTGAAATCGCTGCGCAGAACGGTACTATCCCGGCTGACAGATGCCGTCTCTCTGCCCGCCTTCTGCAGAATTGCCCGGATAAGCTCCTCGTTCACCCGACCGCCGGCGCGGGCGATCTCCTGCGAGGCCAGATTCTGGGTGAAGCGATTGCCATAGACTGTGCAGCCCACGCCGCCCCTGGTCCTGATCCTGGCAACGCCTGAGCCATCAGCCTCCTCGATCTCCACCTGCAGACTGGCTGCCGGCAGAAGGTAAATCCTCCTCCTCCGGGAATGGCTAGGCGAGATCTCCGTCACCTCTCCCACCAAAATCTCTGCTCGCCTCCAGACCTTCTCCCTGCCGTCCGATACCTGAATAGAGGCCCTCAGATCCTTTGCCCGGCTCTTTAGCCTGCCGTCATCCTCAATCTTCCCTGAGTACAGCTCCTCCTCCAGAGCCTGACACGGGCCCAAAAAAGATATTGACCGCCGGTCTGCTCCGATGACCGCTTGACGGCTCAGGACAAGGGCAATGACCAGGGACAAATTATACCATCTCAATCTCTGTTCAGTTCTCTTTCCGTCCAGCCTGGCTCTCCGCAGCCGAGACA
The DNA here is from genome assembly GCA_035353195.1 of Methanothrix sp. Taxonomy (GTDB): domain Archaea; phylum Halobacteriota; class Methanosarcinia; order Methanotrichales; family Methanotrichaceae; genus Methanothrix. The sequence goes on from DAOPZB010000197.1 coordinate 1,126, forward strand.
GTCTGGGAGAGCAGCATGGCCACCGTAAGGGGCCCCACTCCACCCGGCACGGGAGTAATGGCCGAGGCAACGTCCTTCACAGCTTCAAAGTCCACATCTCCAACCGTCCTGTCGCCCACCCGATTGATGCCCACATCGAAGATTATGGCACCTGGACGGACCATCTCCTTCTTGATCAGCGCGGGAACTCCAGCGGCGACGATCAGGATCTCGGCCTCCCGCGTGTGCTCGGCCAGGTCGCGGGTGAAGACGTGGCAGACCTGCACTGTGGCGTTCCTATTGAGCAGCATGGCTGCCAGGGGCTTGCCCACGACATTGCTGTGGCCCACAATCACCGCCTCCGCGCCCTCCAGCTTCTTTCCCGCCATGCCCAGCCTCTCCAGGGCATAGATGATCCCCCTGGGAGTGCAGGGCACCAGCCGCTCTGCACCCAGGAGCAGGGCTCCCATGTTCACGGGATGAAATCCGTCCACATCCTTCTCAGGCAGAATGCTCATCATGGCCCTCTGGGGAGAGAGGCCTTTGGGCAGGGGCAGTTGCAGGAGAATGCCGTTGATGTCGGCCCGGCCGTTTAGCTCCTGTATCCTGGCAATCAGCTCCTCTTCGGTGCTATCCGCTGGAAGGACGACATTCTCCGACCGGATGCCGACGCGGGAGCATGCCGAGTGCTTGAGCCTGATGTACATCTGCGAGGCTGGATTTTCGCCCACCAGGACTGTGGCCAGGCCGGGGACGATGCCCCGCCCGGCCAGCCTCGCTGCCCGTTCAGCCGTCTCGGCCTCCACATCCGCCGCAAGGGCTTTTCCATCGATTATCATTTCAGGTCAATCCAGAATGATCCGTTCGATACGTTTCAATCCATTCGATCCGTTCAATCCATTCAACCTATTCCGATCCTCAGGGCAGATCAGGATAGAGCGGGAATTTGCTGCACAGCTCCCTGGCCTGACCGCGGACGGAGGCTATGGTCTCCTCGTTCTTGATGTCACGCAGGACGGTGGTGATCAGGTCTGCGATCTTACCATCTCCTTTTCCATCATGCCCCGGGTGGTCATGGCCGGAGTGCCGATGCGAATGCCGCTGGTCACAAAAGGCGTGGCCGGATCGAAGGGAATCATGTTCTTGTTCAGGGTGATGCCCGCCCTCTCCAGGGTCTCGTCGGCAACTTTGCCGGTGATGCCCTCTTTGAGCAGCTTGACCATCATGAGGTGGTTGTCGGTGCCGCCGGACACCAGGTCGAAGCCGTTTTGCATGAGCCGTTCAGCCAAAGCCCGGGCATTCTTTACCACCTGGAACTGGTATTCCTTGAATTCAGGTGCCAGGGCCTCCTTGAAGGCCACCGCCTTGGCGGCTATGGCATGCATGAACGGGCCGCCCTGGGTGCCGGGGAAGACCGACCTGTCGATGGCCGATGCCAGCTCTTCCTTGCAGATGATCAGAGCGCCTCTCGGGCCGCGCAGGGTCTTGTGGGTGGTGGTGGTGACGATATCCGAGTACGGCACGGGCGAAGGGTGAGCGCCGACGGCGCACAGTCCTGCGATGTGGGCTATGTCCGCCATAACACGCGCCCCCACCTCGTCGGCGATCTCGCGCACGACCTTGAAGTCTATGGTGCGGGGATAGCTGGATGCGCCCACCACTATGAGCTGGGGCCTGTTCTTCCTGGCGATGTCCGCCATCTCCGAGTAGTCCAGCATCTCCGTCCTCTGGGAGACGCTGTAGGGCACGATTTTGTACATCTTGCCTGAAAAGTTGACCGGGCTGCCGTGAGAGAGGTGGCCGCCATGGGCCAGGTTCATGCCCATGATGGTGTCGCCGTGCTTGAGGATGGAGAAGTAGGCGGCCATGTTGGCCTGGGTGCCGCTCACTGGCTGGACGTTGACGTGCTCTGCGCCGGCAAAGAGCTTCTTGCAGCGCTCTCTGGCCAGGTCCTCAGCCACATCCACATTGGCCGTGCCGCGGTAGTAGCGCTTGCCTGGATAGCCCTCTGCATACTTGTTGGTCATGACGCAGCCCTGGGCCTCCATGACCGCTCT
>DAOPZB010000198.1:0-3157 GCA_035353195.1 Methanothrix sp.
TGGGTTAAAAATCCCGAGGTGCTGTAGTTGAAGATCGCCGCTACGGTCTCATTGGGAAAGCCGTTCCAGTGAGGTATTCCTGGCTTGAAGCTATGGGTCAGGTCCACATAGTCCTTTGAGTTCAGGATGTCAATAGCCTGCCACAGAGAGGGCTCTTCCTGAGAGGAATTATCTTTTATTGAGCCGTAAGGCATTGTGCGGGACGACATTGAGATGGATGGCATTGTGCTGTCTTCCGCCTCCAGGCCCTCGGATGCACTGAGCAGCAGCAATAGTGCGACAGAAATGCATACTATTATTCTTCCCATACTCTCTTTTCATTTTCCATTGGTTTATTTGGCCCTTCCGCCTTCCGAGCTTACCCCAAAACCCTCTCTCTGCCAGCCCACCAATCCGCCCGCCAGATCATATAGCTCTCTAAAGCCCAGCGATCTCATGATGGCCACCGCCCGGCTCGACCTGACTCCGGTCCGGCAATAGACCAGATAGGCTCTTCCCCGGTCAAGCGCATCCAGCTCCTCGGCAAATGAGGGGGACCGGATGTCCAGATTGATTGAGCCCTTCAGGTGGCCGGAGCTGTATTCCGGAGCAGTTCTCACATCCAGGATCATCAGACTCCCCTCCTCAGAAGAGGTGCCGCCGCAATTCTGTCCGGAGATCCGGGCTATGAGGTCCCGGCACTGGGCTGGCGAGAGCAGCCTGACGGCGCCCTCATTGCCGTCTGCCTGCGTTCTGCCATTTGCTGAGAAATCCGATCCCATTTTTTCCGTCATCCTCACATCCTCTGGCCCATATATCCCCATATATTCAAACACTCAAACCCGCCAGATCTCCTGCGGCAGACGGGTGAGCCTCTCTGCCCCCGTTGCTCCTACAAGGAAGGTGTCCTCAATTCCCACCACGCCTTCATTCGGATAGATCATCTTCGGCTCCACTGCCACGACATTGTTCCCGGCGATTTCATGATCAATCGGGCCGATAACCGGATACTCGTCTATCTGCAGGCCCACCCCGTGCCCCACAAATCCAGCTTTGCCTCCCGGCGGCCCTCCCAGGAAATCCTGATAGCCCAACCTCGCCCCTTCCGACTCAGACAGGCTCCAGATCTCCCGGCTCACTTTGCCTGGACGAAGCTGCCTGGCTATGGCCTCTTCGATCTGAAGGGCCGCCTGGTGGGCGTCCTCCAGCTTTGCCGGAAGCTTTCCCAGGCAGAAGATGCGCGTCTCATCTGCGAGGTAGCCATTGCAGCAACCGGCGAAATCCACCAGCACGCTCTCGCCACGCTTGATTTTAGCAAATCCCGGCCCCTGGGCAAAGAAGAGGGACATTCCCTTGCCGCCAGTGGGCGAGGAGACGTAGCTGGGCAGAGCAGCACCGGGACCGGCCATGAGGTGGCCCAGAGGCAGGTTCTGGTTGAACCTTCGGAATGATACCCTGCCCTGGTGGCCCAGAACCCTCATTGTGCTCTCCACAGAGACGGCCAGATCGATCTCCCTCATGCCCTCTTTGAGGTTGTTGGCCACGGTGGAGATTCCCGCATCCAGAATCCGGGCGGCCTTCCGGATGAGCCCGATCTCAAAATCGGACTTAACAGAGCGAATGTGCTTGATTGTCTCCGAGATATCGAAAAACGAGGCATCTTCGCCTAACGCTTTTTCCAGACGATGATAATTATTGTAAGGCAGCACATCCAACTCCAGGCCGATTCTCGCGCCCGCCGGCAGATCCAGATCTCTCTTGAGAAGCTTCAGGCTCCTCTGGGGCAGAACAGGCAGAGGCGACTCCTGCCTGGCCCTGTCCAGGCTCTTCTTGATCATAAGGGTGGGCGGACCCTCTCTGGGAATGTAGATCAGGCCCTCCTGGGCAGTGCCCGAGAAGTAGCCCTGGTCGGTGGATTCGATGATGATAGCTCCGGTCAGATCGCCGATCCGGTCCTGAAGCTTTCTTATCCGGGCATCTATCTCGGATCGCGGATGCAAAACGTACTCCATTCAATCACCACCGATCTCAGCTTCCAGGTCCTGAAGGTATCTCTTCAAGACTGCCGTCCTTCTTGCCGCCATCCGTCTGCCACTCTCGGTATGCATGCCTGACTCCAGCTTGAGCAGCTTCCTGTAGAAATGGTCCAGGTTCCATTTGCCGTCATCCGGCTCTCTTTTCCGGCAGAAGGGATCGTCAGGGTGATAGAACTCTCTACCCAGAGTGCCTCCGGTGAGAAAGACGCGGGCGATTCCGATGGCTCCTATGGCATCCAGCCGGTCGGCATCCTGAAGAATCTTAGCCTCCAAAGTCGCCGGGACTATTCCCCTGGAGAACCTGTGCACATCCACGGCATACTGTACCTTTTCCCTTGCCGCCTCATCCAGGCCGACTGCTTTCAGGAATGTCTCTGCAGTCCTTTTTCCCCGGTCCTCGGAATCGTCCCAACGGGCGTCATCCTTCTTTTCCGATCCCACGTCATGTAGCAGCGCTGCCCAGAGCAGCACCCGCATGCCCGCTCCCTCCTCCTGGCCAATGATCCGGGCGTTTCTGTAGACCCTCAGCACATGGGAGAAATCATGAGCAGGGTCCGCGCCACTGTACAGAAGCCGAATATCGTCCATCCACGCTTCCGGGTCTAAACCATCAGAGGACATCAGTTTCTCACCTCAGCCGATCGGCGCATTGATGATGGTGAGAATGTCTTCCGGGGCGACCTCTCTGGGATCATTCAGGTAAGCCTCTCTTATGGGACCGGTCAGCTTGAGGCCGTTTTCCTCCAGCCAGGCAAAGAGCCTCTCGTAAGCCGGACCGCACGCCTCGTAGGGGCCCTTGTGAACTATCCAGGCATTCCTTCCTCCAGGAAGAATGTAGCATTTGACCTCATCGCTCTCGGGGATCTTCGCAGCAAGGGGAACGCAGACTTCAATATCGGCATTTCCCGCCCCGTCGGCTTTCTGAGCTTCCTCGACACTTCTCTCATGCCACAGGTACAGCGGCGGTCCGGAGATCCTGCACCGGCAGCTCAGGACATATTGGAAAAGAGCGGGCAGCATCACTGCTATCTCTTTGTAGTGGCCCCTGCGTCTCATTCCTGCCACCAGCTGCGGCTCTTCATCCACAACGGTGATCTCTATCATGAAAAAGGAATTACTGCCGAACTTTTTATAGTGTCCGG
>DAOPZB010000199.1:0-3105 GCA_035353195.1 Methanothrix sp.
TGCAGAGCGAGAGGCTGGCCCTCAACATCCTGGCGCGCATGAGCGGCATCTCCACATTGACCCGGCAGTGCGTCCTGGCCGCAGGCGGGCGGGCCCGCATCGCCGCGACGAGAAAGACCACCCCAGGATTCCGATTCTTTGAAAAGAAGGCCGTCTTCCTGGGAGGCGGCGACACCCACAGATTTAACCTCTCCGATGCCGTTCTCATCAAGGACAATCATATCAAGATCTGCGGCCTGGAGGAGTGCCTCCGCCGGGCAAAGGAGAGGGCAAGCTTCACCAGGAAGATCGAGGTTGAGGTGGAGAGCCAGGAAGAGATGCTGGCTGCCGCAGAGGGCGGCGCGGACATAATCATGTTCGACAACATGTCCCCCCAGACGGTAGCCGATGCCGTCCGGCTCCTCTCCGAAAAGGGACTCCGAGAGGGCATAATCCTGGAGGCATCGGGAGGCATAAGCCCAGAGAACGTGGGAGAGTACTCCGCCTGCGGCGTGGATGTGCTCTCTTTGGGAGCGCTCACCAGAAATGCCAGGTGGATCGACCTCAGCCTGGAGATAAGCACTTAGAAAAATTTAAGAGCCTATAGCTGAATAGGAAAATTCAAATGCATAAAGCGAAAGGTTCCTGTAAAATTGTAATGCCTGGAGATGGTGTTCCTACATGCGGCCGACGCCTATAGTCTGCTTGATGCTTTTCCTGCTCTTTATGCACCTGATGGTCCCAGCCCTGGCGGCCAGCGACTCCGATGAGGATGATGACGACGATGAGGTCACATTCAAGGACTTCACCCTGGACATCGGCGATCGCATCGACCTCGGAGACTATCAGATGGAGCTGATTGATGTCCAGTCGGTTGCAGACGGCCTGGCGGTCATGCGCGTATCCAAATCAGGCGGGGCGCTGGACGAGCAGAGGGCCTTTTTGGTGGACAGCGCCAACAACTTCGACGGAGGGGCGGAGAGCGATGGCGTCACTGTCACGGTTACCGATATCCTGGATGAGACGTCCGTCAAAGTGAGAGTAGAGTACAGAGAAAGCCTGGGCACAGCCAGAAAAAGGGCCTCAGAACGACCGGCTGCCTTCCCCGACAAGCCGCAGATCCTGGTGGAGAAGAGCTTCGACAAAAACCAGATCAGAGTCGGCGACGAGGTCAAGGTCACCATCACCGTCAAGAATACCGGGACAGGCCAGGCTTTGGGCATAGCCGTGCAGGATCTGCCTCCCCTTCCGGAGTTCTCTTATGTGGTTGGCTATCCGCCCAAGATCAAGGAGACGCTCGATCCCGGCCAGTCCGATTCGGCAGTATACGTCATGAATGCCGTAAAAGAGGGCTCCATTCGCGTCCCGGCTGTGCAGGTCAGCTATACCGACAAGAAGAAGAATTCCCTTTCCAATAACTCCGATGCCTTCAACATCCAGATCAATCCCAAAAGCCGGGCGGAACTGGCCATCGATCTGGAGGGACCGGCATCCATACCCCTGGAGGGCGAGGCATATGTCAACGTCAGCCTCAAGAATATGGGATCAGCTCCCGCGACCCGCATTGTGGTGGAGGGGGAGATAAAGCCGGCAGAAGGCCTGGCGGCAACCAACCTGGACAGAAGCATATTTGAGATCCCGCCCGGCGGAGAGGAGAATTATTCGCTACGCCTGGCCGGCAGCAGCCCCGGCGACTATGCCATAAGGATTCAGGCCGGCTACGACGGAGGAGACGGATCGCTCAAAGAGGAGGCCTCCCTGAAGGTTGCCGTCCTGGAACGAGAGTATAAATATCAATATCTACTTCTTACTATTCCAATAGCAATCGTGGCTCTGTGGATGTACCGGAGATATAGAGAATACAAATATTGAGAAATGAGATCATGCTTAATGTACTAATGCTCGGCGTAGGCCAATGCGGAAACCGCATTTTAGACGCGATAAACAAAGAGGCTTTCGGAGGAAGCAGTGCCTCCAAGCTCGCCAAGTATTACTTAAAACCCAAGTTTCCCAGTCGAGTTGAGACATTAGCCATCAACACTGCGGTCAACGACCTCAAAGAGCTGCGCTTCACCACTGCCAAAGACCGGCTGCACGTGCCCAATCTGCATGGCGTAGGTGCCAATAGAAATGTGGGCAAGCAGGCCTTCATGGACAATCGCGACATGATCATGGGGGAGATCGAGAAGAGAGGGGATTTCGACCTCGCCTTTGTGATCACCTCCACATCGGGAGGCACAGGCTCCTCATTTTCGCCCCTGCTCATCAACGAGTTGAAGCGGCAGTACCGCAATATCACTGTGATCACCGTCGCCGTCCTTCCCTTCCGGGAGGAGGGCTCCATCTACATGCAAAACGCCGCCTTCAGCATGCGCGAGCTGATGGAGGTGGAGGCAGAAGGCATAATCCTGGCAGACAACCAGTACATGAAGAGGTTCTCCGGCGACATCGCCTCCGCCTATGACAAGATCAACGGCATGATCGCCCAGAGATTGCTGTTTTTGGTCGAATCGCTCGACTCGGAGATGCTCTCCGTCACCGACCTGGGCGACTTCAAGACGGTGATGAACGGAGGGCTGCGCATAGGCACCATGGGATTCTATCAGGCGGACAGCAAGAACCTGTCCATCAGGGATGCCATCGAAAACAGCCTCAAGCCGGCCAACCTGCTCTATCCGGCCAATGTGACGGACGATGCCGCCAGGGCGATGATCATCATCCAGGGCTCTCGCGAACACCTGGACGTGGACGAGATCACCAAAGAGGTGGAGAGGCTATCGGCCAGCGCCGGGCATGTATTCAAGGGAATTGTGGTCAAGAAGGGACGGCCCAAGGTCCTATCCGTCTTCACCCTGGCTGCCGCACCGGAGCTGGAGGGAATCTATGCCCAGGCCGCCCGGGCCATGCAGGATGAGAAAGAGAGGCGCACCCGGGCCAGAAAACAACTGGATGATGCCTTCGCCCATATCGAAGACCTGGAAGAGATCTATTGATAGATCATTGATTAATTGATAAATTTTAATAAAATACATGTGGCGGGAATAGTTGGGGGCCTAGCAGGGCACAGCCACGTAGATGTTGTGCTTATTGCTCACAATCCTCACCCGCACGCTTCCCTGCTTTATG
>DAOPZB010000200.1:0-3093 GCA_035353195.1 Methanothrix sp.
GGGCGGCGATGCTGTAGGAGTTCTTGCTGCTGTAGCGAAACCACACCTTTGGGCGGCTGCATGGGAGGTCAGGCACAAAGATGTAAATGCACGAGAAGTGATAAGGATTTTGATGAATGGCTTTGCAGCAGCAGTTTACAATATTTATTATTTATATCCAAATCTACGCTTTGTGGCAAGAGGTAAATATGTCCATTCTGATAATGAGCCGAGCTTGGTGAGGCTGGAGTTATGGAATCCATTGGTTTAGAGAGGTCATATTCATCAATTGCTGATCTCAAAAGGGACGAGGAAATAAGTCAACTCAAGGAATTGGTAGCCAAATTATCCGAAGAGGTTAATAAGCTGGAACGCATAATTAGTGGCATGGGAATCTTTATGGGTGATTCTTCCATCCGCTTTAGTATTGTGGAGATTAATGAAAGATCCCTAAGCGAGATTAAAGATTTGCTTTTTGAGTACTATCAGAGACATAGGGACGAGTCCATATATCCAGATGATGCTGCGTGCGAACTGGGATTAGATCTTAAAATGACTATGCAGGCTGTAAAAGAGCTTATCCATGAGGGGAAAATCGAGGAAGTGATTTGATGTCCAATTGCGCTGATGGGATTCATAGGGACAATGGAGACGCAATTGAAGGGGAACGCATAGCTTGCCAATTCAGGAAGATAATAAATCCAAATCTGATCCGGGGAACAGGGGCTCATAGGGCTGGAAGAGCTAGTTTAGAAAATGCATATTAATATTTCTTTAGTATTATAATCCACATCGCCTATGGGGTGAAAACGCCGGACATCAGCCAAGTGCAAAGTGCCAAAAGGTTGTTATATCCCTCCGCCCTCTTCTTACCCGAAAATTCATGAAGAAGGTTCATACCACCTGCGTCTATTGCGGCTGCGGTTGCGGCCTGTTTCTCCATGTGGAGGCTGGCCGGATCGTGGGGGGCTCGCCCTCCCCCGCCCATCCCATGTCCCGGGGCAGCCTGTGCATCAAGGGCTGGCTGGCGGGAGACTTCGTGGGCCATCCGGACAGGCTGGGCCAGCCGCTGATCCGGCAGGCCGATCAATTGGTCCCGACCGGCTGGGACGCGGCCCTCGACCTCACGGCCAGGAGCCTTCTTGCGATCCGGGAGGAGTTCGGGCCGCAGGCTCTGGGGGTTCTCACCTCTGCCAAGGGCACCAACGAGGAGAACTTCCTGCTCATGAAGCTGGCCCGGGCGGCTCTGGGAACGAACAACGTCGACCACGTGGCCAGGCTCTGCCACGCCCCCACGGTGGCCGGCCTGGGCTATGCCCTGGGAAGCGGGGCCATGACCGGCTCCATCTCCAGCCTGGCCTGCTCCGATGCCGTTCTCGTCGTCGGCTCCAATACCACTGAGCAGCACCCTCTGGTCGCCTCCTACATCCTGCGCGCCCGCTCCAAGGGGTCAAAGCTGATTGTGGCCGACCCGCGAAAGACGCGGCTGGCGGACATGGCCGACCTGTGGCTCCGGCCAGAGCCGGGAAGCGATGTGGCCTGGATCAACTGCCTTCTCAATCTGGTCGATGCAAAGGGTCTTGTCGACCGGGCTTTTCTGGAGGAGCGAGCGGAGGGCTACGAGGAGACGCTAGAGGCTGCACGGGCCTTCTCAGCCGGGAAGGCAGAGGAGATATCGGGCATACCTGCAAAAGACCTCGAAGAGGCGGCATCGATCTATGGGCAGGCAGATCGGGCGGCCATCGTCTATGCCATGGGCGTCACCCAGCATGCCCAGGGAACGGACATTGTGCAGGCCCTGGCCAACCTGGCTCTCGCCACAGGCAACATGGGCCGGGAGGGCACAGGCATCTATCCCCTGCGGGGGCACCAGAATGTGCAGGGGGCCTGCGACATGGGAGCCCTTCCCACGGTCTTGTCCGGCTACCAGCAGGTCTCCAGCCCGGCGGCCCGCGCCAAATTCGAGGCTGCCTGGGGCTCCGGTCTGCCGGAGCAGCCGGGGCTCACGGCTCTGGAGATGCTCTGGGCGGCGGAGGAGGGCAGGCTCAAAGGGCTGATGATCGTGGGCGAAAATCCCGTCCTCAGCTTTCCCGACAGCTCGCGGGTAAAAGATGCCTTAAACAGCCTGCAGTTCCTTTTGGTCAGCGACATATTCCCCACAGAGACGACAGCTCTCGCCGATGTGGTCCTCCCGGCGGCGTGCTTTGCCGAGAAGGAGGGCACATTCACCTCCACAGAGCGGCGGGTGCAGAGGGTGAGAAAGGCGGTGGAGCCTCCGGGCGAGGCCGTTCCTGAGTTGAAGTGGATAGCAGATCTCACCCGGCGGCTGGGATTGAACTGCCCCTATTCTTCGCCTGGAGAGGTAATGGCAGAGATCGCCTCCCTCACACCCAGCTACGGAGGTATCGGCTACGAGCGGCTGGATGGCCTCGGTCCGGCGGGATTGCAGTGGCCCTGCCCGTCTGCAGAACACCCCGGCACAGCCATCCTCCATGTGCAGGGCTTTGCCCAGGGCCGGGCGCGGCTGCGGCCGGTCTTCTATCTCCCGCCGCCGGAGGTGCCGGATGATGAGTTTCCCATGATACTGAATACGGGCAGAAGCCTCTACCACTTTCACACCGGGACCATGACCCGGAGGACCACTCTCCTGGACAGGGAGGTCCCCCTGCCATTTGTGGAGATCAATTCCGAGGACGCCAGGGAGAAGGGCATCCGGGAGGGGATGCGTGTCCGGGTGGAGACGAGGAGGGGAGGCATCGCCGCCGAAGCGCGCCTCTCCGGTAGCCTCGCCCGCGGGCATCTCTTTTTGCCCATACACTTTGCAGAGGCTGCTGCCAATGCCCTCACCGCCCAAAACCTCGATCCCATCTCCAGGATTGCCGAGCTGAAGGTCTCGGCGGCGCGCGTCCAGAAGGAGGCAGCATGATCGCCAAGGCATTTCTGCTCAAAGCCAATCTCCCGGCGCTGCTGGAGGCGGTGAGCCGGCAGATGGAGGTGATTGCCCCCCTGGCTACACCAGCCGGGCCGGTCTATGCCACATGGCAGGGCGAGCAGGGCGAGACGCTGGATTTGAGGGCTTTGCCCCTCTCTCCGCCCACCGAGTTTCTCCTGGCC
>DAOPZB010000201.1:0-3086 GCA_035353195.1 Methanothrix sp.
CATAATGTTATGAAAAAATATGGAGCCGACTGTGATGCAAGATCGAGATGCAATACTTAAAAAGATTCGATCCCTGCCAGACACGGAACTCTTGGAAGTTGATCAATATTTGGATTTCCTGGAAGAGAAAAAGAAGGCTCAGAAGCACAAGACAGATGCCCTCTCTCAGGTCATTGGCATATGTGATGGTCCTTCTGACCTGGCTGATGAACATGATAGATACGCGAATGAGGCCCCAAAGCTCTCGGAATTAGAGGCCCATGTAAGAAGGGGGATCAAACAGCATGAAGCGGATCTTGGCAAGACCTTTGACGATAGAGAGAAGTTCCTGGACTATTTGAGAAATCTCTGATTTTATGATATCGCTCCGCCCCCTACATCAGATTTAGCAATGCCCCACCCGACATGATGCATCGCCCCTCCAGCCCGCCTCATCGCCGACGGGCAAGCCCGCGCCCGCTCGCACGCGCACGAGGGCGCGGCTGGGCGGCGGCGACACCCAGGCGCGGGCGATCGAAGACGAAAATCTGATCTAACTCCTCTGGATTTGCGGTTCTTGAGCCAATTGGATATAACCAGTGGCGCATAAAGAACCTTTCGACCATCTACCGGGCGGCTTTTTCCGCCTCCACCTCCAGACGCATCATCTGCACATGTGCCCGACCGAATTCGTCCAGAGGATATCTCTCCAGATATGCTGCTGCAATCTGGGATATGAACTCGCCCCGCAAAGATTCGGGAATACGCTCCGTGTAAGGAAGCCAGGTGTTCCTGATGATGCCCTCCAGCCCCTCCCGGCCCTGGTGGACCATGTCTTTTCCCACCAGCTCCACCCGCCGACAGACCAGGCCCGCCTGCTCCAGCCAGATCCGGTACTCATCCGGGCCGTAGAAGTGATAAGGAAAGGCAAATCCTCGGAAGTACTGCCTCCATTTTGGCAGGGCGGCGATCTCTTCCGTCAGATCCAGTATGCGTGCGGCATTGCCTCGCCCTCCGCACTGCATGAGAAAGCGGCCTTTTGGCACCAGGCTCCTGCTCACCCCCTGCAGCACCGGCAGGTGATCCTCTATCCAGTGCAAGCAGGCAAAGGAGACCGCCAGGTCGAACTCCTCCCCAAAGGGCAGGCGGGAAGCGTCGCCCAGTTGAAAGGAGAGGCGGGGATGGCCGGCGAATGCTGAGCGGGCATAATCCACCATATGGGGCGAGCTGTCCAGCCCCACGACCCTTCCCTGCGGCACGAGCCCTGCCAGATGGGCAGTGACCCTGCCGTCTCCGCATCCGATATCGAGGATGCGCTCGTCTCCCCGGAGGGGCAGTCGAGAGATCAGGGCCATGGCCCATTGATACTGGGCAGATGAACTCTTCGAATAGTCATCCGGATTCCATCTGTGATTGGACATATTCAATCGATTATTTCTTTTTCACAATGCACCGCTCGGTAAGATGCCGCAGCAGAGCCCTCCGCCCGGCCCAGCCTCCTGCTAGGGCGAGCCCACAAGCGCCCGCACTCGCTCGCATGCATGCACGAATGGTGGCGCATCTGGGCGGAAACGGTGGTGCGCGGCCAAACGGCGCAATCAATTGTAACTCTCTTCTCTTTTAGTATTTAAATTGCTAAGTATCCTAATCTATATATACTTAATATTCTGTAAGTATTGATCAATGACTAAAACAATATTCACCCCGTCCGGGCTTATTTTTAAACTTGACGATCATCGAGAGAAGGTGTCCATATCACAGATCGCCCAATGGTGAGAGTGGAAGAAGGTGCAAGCAACGGCCGGAGATGATATATGCAGCGTAATGATCTCGATAGCTATATACTGAGGAACAGTCGGTTCAAATTTTTCATTTTCGACCGCAGAGAGATACGTACCATAGCAGATAATTTAGAATTTAAAACAGGCCGTGTGCGTACCGAACTTAGAAAGCTGGGTTATCGCCTGATCAAAAATAGCCATGGCCAAATGGTCTGGAAGAGAGAATGCCTACTTCCTTGACGACGCATGTACATCTCTGATTTAAGCTTTAAGGCTATAGGGGTAATAGTACTTATAATCATAGGTACCAAAAGCTTTTTATTTAGAGACATCGTATAAGAGGTAGAAGAATAAACGGAGAACCAACATATGATAAATGGAAATGTGGATACGTCCGAGGCCGATGCCAGCGAGCTGACGATATGAATCAGGCGCAAGCCAGCTTCTTAGTATTGTATCATTTTACATTTGGAAAATAAATTAAGTGATAATGTCTTCAAAAAGTGGAGGAGTCTTGAATTAAACAATCCATCAATCCAGAGTTGGCAAAGTTTGAGAGAATAATATCAGAGCTGAGGAAAAGAGAGATTGTGGTACTGATGCATCGTCCAACACGGTGGGGGTATGTTGTGGACGCAGTCATCCCTTCGGCAAAAATAGTAGTTCTGAGGATGCCGGATATGGGCAAACATACTAAAGTAGCCATGAGTATGTTCCTGGATCTGACAAATAGACTTGAAGGCGACGGATATCATGTATTGATAATGCCCCAAAATAGCATGAATGGGGAGCAGATAAATACCTTCTGTGATCAGATCTCATTTGAACCGCAAGTTCTTGCCGCCTGATGGATCATGTTTCATCTAATAGCACACCAAGTAAATCGCAGCTAAACGGCCAGATGCCGGAAGTCCATATATTGGCCCTAAATCGAGCCGCATTCTGTGACGGTCATTTTCGTCTTGTCCCCCACAAGCTTGAAGCAGAACTGACTGCGAGAAAATAGATATTTTAGTTTTAGGAGGAGATATGGTAAAAAAAGCATCAATTGGCATTAACCGGCCTACTCGGAAGGCCAGAGACATTGAAATCCTGGTCAGGAGCAGATGATGATATGGCTGACAAAAACCGAGCCCAAGGCAAAAGCAAAAAAGCGATGACTAAAAAGGCAAGGCTGAAAAAGAAGGAAGCGAAATTGTGAGCGAAGCCAGAGATAGACAAATGAAATGCAAGCGCAAACTCCGAGAGTTGAAAGCCTAAAGGTCTCGATAGCTTGCACGAGCAGGAGGGCTATTGCGAGCCAACTCCAACTGTAAAACTGGAGCA
>DAOPZB010000202.1:0-3029 GCA_035353195.1 Methanothrix sp.
ATGCGGAGAATTTACCATCGCTTTGGCCATTCTAACGGCAATTCCGCTTCCGGGCATCAATAAATCTGCGCCCATAGTCCCCACGTCGAAGATTAGATCACGGGTCACGATCTTCTCAACCTGCTGTCGCAGTGTGGTGCCACAGGTGGTCATTGCCCCCGTCAGCCCATCGAATTCAGCAACCACAGTCTTGCCCTTTGTCATCCATTTATATTCAAAGGCATATACAGGCCGGAAATACAATTCTACCCTCTCTATATCAATCCTTTCTGCATGTATAATATCCGCCTGAATTGGCCGGAGCATCGATGCCAGAACCTGACGCACGGCAGCACTGGCATGCATCTCCGGCTGAACAACGATATTTCCCTCAGGAGCCGGCCTGGAAAGATCAGATACAACCTCTTTGTCGTAACGAAGATAATTCATCCATTCCTTCTGCTGGCCGCGCAAGGCGTCAAAGATGATTTCACTGCCAGACTCCTCAATGCAGTGCTCCATTGCATCGATGGTGAATTGATGCGGCTTTTCAGTCAGTTGATAATCGATTCCGTTGATGGTGACCCTCTTGACCTCAAGGGCGATAACCGGGACTGCGTAATTGCGCCTGCGCTCGTATTCATAGTATACATGGCAAACGATATGCCAGAAGGGCTCATAGCGGCATTCGCTATAAGTTAGCTGGACGTCTTCAGCCTTGGGCCGGGACAGGAGGCCGGTCAGTCCGCTGCCAAAGACTGTTGTCTTCTTATCCCATGCTTTTTCACGCGCTTTTTCCATATCCATTAAAGGAAGCAGACGAAATATCTCTTCGTCTCCGAGCGAAATGTCCATGATATGCCCTCCTAATCCCGCATCTGATGCAGTCCAGTAATTCAAGTGGTCTCCCTTATTTCTTTCGGACAGGGAGCTTTTTAGATCACATCCCCAGCCGGATGTGCTTGACCTCCAGGTAGCCGTCCAGCCCAAAGTGCCCCAGCTCCCGACCGAGGCCGCTCGCTTTCCAGCCCCCGAATGGAGCCTGCATGTTCACCACGTTGTTCACATTCACGCCGATCCCCCCTGCCTCCAGCCCCTCGGCCACATAGAGGGCGGTCTTGAGGCTGCTGGTGTAGACGTAGGCCGCCAGGCCATATTCAGTGTCGTTGGCCAGGGCCAGGGCCTCCTGAACTGTTTTGAACTTCATAATCGGAGAGACCGGCCCGAAGGTCTCCTCCCGCATGACCCTCATGCTGTGGTCTGCCCGGCCCAGCACGGTGGGCGTGAAGAAAAATCCCTTGCTGAAGGCCTCTCCCTCCGGCTCTCTGCCGCCTGTGAGAAGGTCCGCCCCCCTGCCCAGGGCATCGGCCACGTGCTCCTTCGTCTTCTCCCTCTGGGAGCGGCTGAACATGGGCCCCAGGTCCACATCCGGCTGCAGGCCGTCACCGATCCTGAAGCTCTCCGCCCGGCGAACCAGCTCCTCCGTAAAGGGCTCGGCCACCTCCTCAGCGACGTAGATCCGGTTGACGCTGATGCAGATCTGCCCCATGTTGGAAAAGGCCCTCTGGGCGGCGGAGGCGGCAGCCGCGGCCAGGTCGGCATCGGCGCAGACTATGAATGGCGACTGGCCGCCCAGTTCCAGAGAGACGCGCTTGATGTGTGCTGCCGCAGCAGCCATGATGGCCCGGCCCGTCCCCGTCTCTCCTGTGAAGGCGATCTTTCGGGTGATAGGGCTTTCCACCAACTCCATCCCGGCAGTGGCCCCGGGCCCGTGCACCACATTGGCCGCGCCCGGAGGCAGGCCCGCGTCGTTCACGGCCCTCACAAACTCCGTGGCTGCCAGGGGGGCGAGGCTGGGCGGCTTGGCCACGAATGTGCAGCCTGCCGCCAGGCAGGGCGCGACCTTCCAGGCTAAAAGGTCCACAGGATAGTTCCAGGGGGTGATGAGGGCGGCGACGCCGACGGGCTGGCGCAGCACAATGCTCCTTGTGTGCGGCCCGGCCAGCCATTGCCCGTAGTCCCTTTTGCCCTCCTCGGCATAGTAGTCCAGCACGTCCGCAGAAGAGAGGATCTCCATCCTGGCGTTCTTGAGGGGCTTTCCCTGCTCCAGTGTGAGCAGCCGGGCGATCTCCTCCGACCTCTGCCGCACCAGTGTGGCTGCCTGGTGCAGGACATCACCCCGCTTTGCCGCCGGCAGGGCGGACCAGAGGGGAAAGGCCCTCCTGGCCGCCTCCAGGGCCAGGCGGGCCTCCTCCCGGCCGCCTGTGGCTACGCGGGCCACGGGCTCGCCGTTGGCCGGATTGAAAATGGTATCAAGCTTTCCGGAGAGAGAGGGGACGGCTGAGCCGTCGATGAGCATCTGAGAGATGTGCATGCCATTATCTAGCCGTTCTCGACACATAACCTTTGCTTTTGCTCCAAAGGACGCCGGTCGATCGGACGCCTGGCGGAAAAAGTATTTAGGCATGAATTGCCAGCTTGTCCCTCGATGCATCCGCGGAAAAAGGGGGCATGGGCAAGCTGAACGACGATCTCTGGGTCATCTCCTTCATAGGCAGGGACAGGCCGGGGCTCATATCCGATATACTGGAAGAGCCTGCCCGGCAGAATGTGAACATCGTGGACATGGACCAGAAGGTGATGCAGGGGATCTTCGCCATGACGGTCGTGGCCGACTTTTCCGGGGCAAGGCTGACCGCAGCCGAGATGGAGTCATGGCTCAGAGCAAAAGCGGGGTCGCTTGGCGTGCAGTTCGGCTTTCTGCCTGCCGGCCAGCTCCGGGGCCGGAGGCGCTCTTCAAAGAGCCTTTATGTGGTCACCATCCTGGCCAAAGACCGGGTGGGGATCATACGCGACATGTCGGGCCTTGCCGCCAGCAACAGGATCAACATCGAACGGGCTTCGGTGACGGCCCGGGGCGACCTGATCTCCATCGAGTTTCTCATGGACTTTGCCGACTGCGAAGAGGACGATAACAACAATAATGATAATTTTAATGTTAACAGCGATGACTGCAAGGCCCGGCTCAAGAAGGAATGCGAGCATTTGGG
>DAOPZB010000203.1:0-2164 GCA_035353195.1 Methanothrix sp.
GTCTGCTGCTTATCATCCCACCACCTTCCTGCTGCCGGCAGACAGAGCCCTCAATTATGCATCCAAGTGGACGGAAGAGAGCCGGGCCAAGAATTACGTCACCGGAGCGGTGATGCATGAGACATATCGCTATGCAGACCGCGTGGACAGGAATACCTACGTCAAGATGGACGAGAACGGCTCCAAGATGGCCATCGACGCCAGCTTCGTGGGCAAGGGAAGCATAGGCTTCTACAAGAAATCTAATCCGGACAGCGGACCGAAGACCAGGCCGATCTTCGAGAGCCAGCAGGATTACAGTGGAAGCTTCCGCATCAATGAGACCTTTGATGAGTACGGCAAGAACACACGGCTCATGAGGGAGGTCACTGGTGAAGGATTCGCCTCTGCCGACCAGAGGATACGCTCCTCCCAGAGAAGCTATGAGCACGGCAGCGGATCGTACCGCAGCGAAGAGCTGACCGATTCAGTGTCCAATTACATGTCCAAGGATATCGAGGTCGCTCGCAAGCCGAGCAGCTACAACTATTCGCCCACCCTCCAGGCCAATCAGAACCTCAAATGGAGCGAGGGCATGATCTCCAAGAGCGGAATCCTGCGAGGCGGCGAGATATTTGCCGGCAACAACTCCGCCGGAGGAGAGCTTGACCGGGAATGCATTGTGAGCACAGCGGGCACAGCTCCGGCGACGGTGATCTCTGAGAAGTTCTCCTCTCTGGAGTACATGAAGAAGGAGACCGTAGCCCTGGGATTGAACGAGATGAAGACCAATGCCACCTTCCAGGGCGTGGCAGACTTCAGGGCCAAGTCGGTGGGAGCAAACGGCACCGGAAAGGTGGATGATGAGGAGCGCTACGTCGGATCATTTGACGTGAGCCGGCATGTGCTGCTCACCGGAGTCTCCAGATATGACTATCCGCATATCACGGTGTCCAAGGTAGGCATCCCCAGAAACGAGCTGGTCAATGCCATCAACTCCACAGTTATCAATTACACCATAACAGTGACCAACGACGGCAACCGGGCGCTGGCTCCGGTCTACGTAAAGGACATATTCCCGGCGGGAACGGAGTACGTCAGCTCTTCATACCGGCCGTCGGCCCTCAGTACCACCGAGGCCAACTGGACGCTCCTGCACATCGGCATTGGAGACAGCCAGACCATCAGCCTGAAGCTGAACCTCACAGAATCAGCGCCAGCCAATGTGCTCAATTGCGTTGAGGTTGCAGGGATAACCGGAGGCACTCTGGTATCGTCATTCAATTGCAGCCTGGTGCAGTCCGATTGGATGCCCTGCTGTCCGCCAAAGGTGGCTGTCGAGAAGAAGGCAGAGATCGATTCCGTGGATGCGACTATCGTCAGGTACACAGTCGCCCTGAAGAATAACGCCAACAGCAGCATGGCGGTGAGGGTCACAGATGAGATTCCGGGCGGCATGAGCCTGATGCAATCATCCATTCAGCCCTACAGCACCGACTCGAATCGGATCGTCTGGGCCTTTGGAGACTTCAGGCCCGGCGAGGTGAAGATCATCGAGTACAGGATGAAGGCCGCCAGGAACGGGGCGTTTACCAACCGGGTTCATGTAACCGCCGATGCATTGGACGGGACGGGCAGCAGTTCGGCTGACGCCTCTGCCTACATTCATGTGACGGGAACGGGCAATGCGCCCTATACCACCAGATACAGCGGCTGGCAGACTCCCGACTGGGACATGAATACCTCGGAGGAGGGGCTGACGATCTAAATAGAATAGATTTCCGTTCAGGCAAAACCTGGCAGCGATCTCTGAGGCATTGCGGATGTCTCGGAGATCCAAAGCCCTTTTTTTATTTTCGCTGATTATGCTTCTTGATCATGCTTTTTAATTGCTTTTAGTGCTGCCAGGCTCTCCAAGACTGCCTCTTCGCTTTTCATCTCCAGGGCCGCGGTGAGGCTCTTGTCCTCAATTGCCTGGATGACCGGATGCAGGTTGATGCCGCCTTTTCCAATAGGCAGGTGCTCGTCGCCTCCTCCGCTGTTGTCATGCAGGTGGACGTGAGTCAATGCCGGGTGGCTGAGGAAGTCGGAAAGCGTGCCGCAGGTGTTGGCATGGCCCACATCCAGGACAAGGCCCAGGCCGTGCAGATCCAGGTCGGGCTTGCTGAAGAACAGCCAGTCACTC
>DAOPZB010000203.1:2174-3010 GCA_035353195.1 Methanothrix sp.
GCCGTACTCTTCCTGCAAGGGGGCGATCTCTGAGAGGGATTGATCCAGGGCCTGGAGGGAGTCGAGCCAGCAGAAGCTCCAGGGGGTGTAGCCGGGGTGGATGATGTACAGCTCTGCGCTGATGCTTGCGGCGGCCTTGATGGCGCGGCGGTGCAGGTTTACGGAAGCCTCGCGAAACTCAGGGTAGATGCTGGCGATGTTGATGTCTGCTATCAGGCCGTGAACGCTGTACTTGAGGGAGAATGAATTTGCAGCCTCAATGTTTTCCGGTGAGAAGAGGCTGTGTCTGCCTTCGCAGAGGATCTCGGCTCTCCTGCATCTGCCGATCTGCGAGATCCTTTGCAGAGCCTCGCTGAGTGGCAGGCCCAGGTATGCCCAGGTAGAAATCGCCAGCTTCATCTTCATGGTGATCGGCAAAGAAAAAGCAGTTCTGGTATATTACTTCTATTCCCCGGCCCGGCGGATGAGCTCTGCCGTCTCCTGCATCGATTTGTCGTCACGCAGGGCGGACAGAGCAGGCGGAGACTCCTGGAAGAGCTCCAGGGCATTAAAGAACCTGTCCAGGACGTCTCCTCTGTAGGTCGGCACCAGGAAGATGTGGGTATGGGCAATTCTCCTGCCCCGGGCGTACATGCAGACGAAGTCCGGCTGCAGAGCCTTCATCATCTTCCTGGCTGCATTTGCCGCCAGATTGAATAGGCTGGCATTCTCTTCTTCTGTGAGCTCATGCCACCAGGGGACGTGCCGCTTGGGGATGACCAGACAGTGGCCGCGGCTGAAGGGATTTATGTCCAGTATGCACAGGGATAGGCCGTCCTCGCAGATCCTGTGGGCCT
>DAOPZB010000204.1:0-2993 GCA_035353195.1 Methanothrix sp.
AGATCCGCCGGATATTCGTAGTCCACCAGCTTGCCGTCGTTGTAGGCATCGTAGGAGGAGAGGTCGAAGTTGCCGTGACCGGAGAGGGATATGAATATGGTTTTGGCCTCGCCTGTCTGGCGGCATCGCAATGCTTCGTCTATGGCCGGCTTGATGGCGTGGGCGGATTCCGGTGCGGGAATGATGCCCTCGCTTCTGGCAAATATGGTGGCCGCCTGGAAGATCTCCGTCTGCTGCAGAGCCGTGGCTTCAATGAGCCCATCGTGGACCAGATTGCAGAGCAGAGGTGCATCTCCATGGTAGCGCAGCCCGCCGGCATGGATGCCGGGGGGGATGAAGTCGTGGCCCAGGGTGTACATCTTGATCACCGGGGCCATGCCGGCTGTGTCTCCGAAGTCGTATGCATACAGGCCTTTGGTCAGCGTGGGGCAGGCGGTGGGCTCGCATGCTACCAGGCGCAGGTCTTTCCTGTCCTTCATCTTATCAGGGATGAATGGAAAGACCATGCCCGGGAAGTTGCTTCCCCCGCCGCAGCAGCCGAACATGACATCCGGATAGTCGTCGGCCAACTTGAATTGCTTCTGTAGCTCCAGCCCCTCCACCGTCTGATGGAGGAGGACGTGATTGAGCACAGAGCCCAGGGCATAATTGGTGTCGGCATGGCTGGCTGCGTCTTCCACCGCTTCGGATATGGCGATGCCTAAAGATCCCGGCGTGTCCGGCATCTCCGACAGGACCTTTCTGCCGAAGTTGGTTTTATCGGATGGGCTGGCGAAGCAGTCTGCACCCCAGACGCGCATGGCGCTCTTTCGATAGGGCTTGCTGTCGAAGCTCGACCTAACCATGTAGACGGTGCACTTCAGGCCGAAGAGGCAGGTTGCTAAGGCCAGAGCCGAGCCCCACTGGCCGGCGCCGGTCTCCGTGGCCAGCCTCTCGATTCCCTCCTTCATATTGTAGTAGGCCTGGGGGACGGCGGTGTTGGGCTTGTGGCTTCCGGCCGGGCTTACGCCCTCGTACTTGTAGTAGATCTTGGCCGGGGTTTTAAGAGCTTTCTCCAGGGCGGCGGCCCGGTAGAGGGGAGTGGGCCTCCAGAGCCTGTAGATATCGCGTACCTCCTCCGGGATGTCTATCCAGCGGTCGGTGCTCATCTCCTGGCGAATGAGGGCCTTGGGGAATATCATCTCCATGTCGGAGGCCTTGAGGGGCTTGAGCGTTCCGGGATGCAGTGGCGGGTCCAGGGGAGTCGGCATGTCTGCGGCTACATTATACCATTTCTTGGGGATCTCTTCTTCATCGAGCAGGTACTTGATCTTCATTTAAGGCACTCCTTCAACTGATTCAAATGCTTCATATTTCATCTACAATGTAATCATGTGTACATCGATGTTATTGCCGGATTTATTTAAAGGCTTTGAAAAGCTCTCAAGGCTTTTTGACAGATGCCGGGCGAGTTCAAGGTCAAGATTTATTTATCATTAATGAAATGGCCCTAGCCATGAGTGGCAAAACCCTGTCTGAGAAGATATTTTCCAAGGCGGCAGCAAAAGAGGCGCATGCCGGCGAGTTTGTCATGGCGAAGATCGACGGCGCCATGATCCACGACATCACCGGCCCGCTGGCGGTAACCGGATTTTATGAGATCGCGGGCAGGGATGCCAGGGTGTGGGATCCCTCCAGGATCGTCATGCTCTTCGACCACCAGGTTCCAGCGGACAGCCTCAAGGCGGCGGAAAACCACATCATGCTGAGGAAGTTCGCGCAGGAGCAGGGCATACTCAACTATGACATCTTCTGCGGAGTATGCCATCAGGTCATGCCTGAGAAGGGACATGTGCTGCCCGGAAATATCATCGTGGGGACAGACTCGCATACCTGCACCTACGGAGCCTTCGGGGCCTTTGCCACAGGCATCGGCTCCACCGACATGGCATCCATCTTCGCCACGGGAAAATTGTGGTTCATGGTGCCCAAAACCCTTCAGCTCATGATCGAGGGGCGTTTGCCCTCGCACGTCACATCCAAGGACGCGGTGCTCAGGATCATAGGCGACATAGGCGCGGACGGGGCCAACTACCTGGCCTGCGAGTTCAGGGGCGAGGCCGCGGCGCGCATGAGCATCTCGGAGAGGATGACCGTCTCCAACATGGCCATTGAGATGGGGGCCAAGGCGGGCATATTCGAGACGGATGATACGACAATCAGGTATCTGGAGGAGCGCGTATCCGACCGGTCGGCCATCCGGGAGGGAATGGTGAAGAGCGACGAGGATGCGGCTTATGAGAGGAAGCACTGGAATGTTGACAGCCTCGAGCCCCAGGTCGCCCTGCCCCACAATGTGGACAATGTGGTGCCCATCAGCCAGGTCCCACAGACCCCCATCGATCAGGTCTTCCTCGGCTCCTGCACCAACGGCCGGTTCGAGGACCTGCTGCTCGCCTCGCAGATGATGAAGGGCGAGCCAGTGGCCAAGGGCGTGCGCATGATCGTCGTTCCCGCCAGCCGGGTGGAGTATATGAAGTGCCTGAAGGCCGGCCTGGTCGAGAGGTTCATGGAGGCGGGGGCGATGGTGGAGTCGGCCTGCTGCGGGCCGTGCATGGGCGGAAGCTTCGGGCTGCTGGGCGCTGGCGAGCGCTGCCTGTCCACGTCCAACAGGAATTTCGTGGGACGGCAGGGCAGCCCCAAAGCATTCGTCTACCTGGCCTCTCCGGCCACGGCAGGAGCCAGTGCCATCACCGGATACATCACCGATCCGAGAGAGGTTTGAGGAATCAAACGGACTGGCTCCCGCCAGGGGTCCTTTGTGCGTGCTTTGTGAGCTTTGTGCTCTTTATGGTGAATAGTAAGGCCACAGCCAACCACAAAGCTCACAAAGCTCACAAAGGGCACAAAGAACGCACAAAGACTGCCTTAATGCCATTTATTTTGGGATAAGATCAGAATGAAGGTTGCACTCAAGCTCGCTTATCTCGGCGACAATTACTACGGCTTTCAGC
>DAOPZB010000205.1:0-2970 GCA_035353195.1 Methanothrix sp.
GCCGGCCACCGAGGCCTCTTTCGCCCGGCACGCCCAATCCATCCGGCACACCCGGCCCATCCGGTCCATCTGATGCACGCGCATCATTCGCCACCCTCAACCCATCCAACCCTTCCAACCCCCCACCCTGCCCTAAATTTATCCGGGCGGAGCATATCGTCCTGCTCCGCCTCAGGTCCCCGGAAAACTCGATCTGCATCAGCCGCAGAGGGTGATCAAAGTCGGGCGCGAAACGGCACTCGTCCCTCTCGCCACAGGGAAAGAGATCGCGACCGGCCATGTACTGCTGATCCCGCCTTACATCCACATTGTAAAGCTCTACCGAGTAGTGCGTCTGCTTCTCGATCTTCTCGGCCACGCTCCGGTCGGCGAAGATCCTGTAGCCGTCCACCCGGCCGTAGATGGTGGCAAAGGGCGCCTCCTCCACACGGTAGAGGCTCTCCAGGGCCTCGATCATGCCGGCATGGGCGGGAGGGTCTTTCAGATGCAGGTAAAAGGATTGAGGATATGGTGCGACGGTCTGAACCAGTCCATTCTCTCTGGCCCAGATATGCACGCTGCCCTTGTAATAGGAATCGAAGATCCACATATAACAATTCTCACTTGCGGTCTATAGTTAAGAGCTTGAAGCAGGCGCAGGGCGAAAGTAATGATAAAAATTGAGTGTCAAATCGTAGTCTTTTAATATGTAAGACGCATAAACCATTTCGAAGAAATGCAGAATCGAAAAAGAGGCGCTTAAAGCCAATGCCCAGCACCAGATATACCAGGATTGAAATAACTCCGGATGCCTATCGCTCTTTGGAAGCCGAGGCCATTTTGCAGGGAAAGACCTTGAAGAAGCTGGCCTCAGAACTCATACTGAAAGGTGTATCCCAGAAAGCGCTGGACTTTGTCTCCGGAGCAGCACAGGCATCTGCTTCGGCAATGCCGAAAATGGTATTCGACGAGGCGACGGCCACAGTCATCAAGAAGATAGGTGCCACGGGAATTCACATCAGCGACACAACTTTAGAGACGGTGAGGGACATCGTGTCCTCAGAGGGATATCAGGGAGCAATGCTGCATGTGGCCCAGCATACCGCCTCCATGGAGAGGGATGAGCTGCACCGTGTGCTGGCCATCTGCCGGAGCTACGGCCTTCCCCCCAAAACGGCTGCCTATCTCGTGGAGAATTTGAACGAGATAGAGTCAGGCGACTGGGCGTAAATGAATAGATTTAAAATCAATCCCCTCCGATATGCTGCCAATGGACGAATTATCAGAGCGGGCCGAGATGCAGCTTCGAGCAATTGAAATGTCATACTCGATCAATATTCTAAACAGGGCGGAGATCGTCCGCCTCCTCTCCGAGAGGCTCAAAGATAAAAGACAGATCCTGTGGGTCTGCACATCCATCAGCTCCTGGATTGCTGCCGGCAGCGCCAATGGAGATACCGTGGTTCCCATCAATCTGGTTTTGAAGCTAATTGAAGCCGTATCTCATGATATCCATAGAGGTTGACGGCAAAGCCGTCCAGGTTGCGGAAGGCGGCACAATCAAGGAGGCTTTAGAGGCTCTCGGATTTCAGGCCACCCTTTTTCCCCCGGAGAAGGCGGAGACGGGGCTCTTCATGCCCTGCCAGACGGGAGGCTGCTGGGCCTGTGCCCTTGATGTGAACGGCTCTCTCGCGCCAGCCTGCGTCACTGCCGTTTCTGCCGGCATGAAGATCAGGACCGGCTCGTCCCGCAGGGTCGTTCCCAGCATCCGGGGATATGCGGACGATGGTAAGAGCGCAGGCAATACCAGCGACGCCGGCGGCGGCGCAATCAGTGGCTTAGGTCTCACCCCCAGGCGACTGGTGGGCGGCTTTCTGGGCCATCAGGCCGGTGGAGTGGGGACTCCCTGGTGGCTGAAGGGAGGATACATTGAGGTGGCATGCTTTACGGCAGGCTGCAACCTCTGCTGCCCCCAGTGCCAGAACTGGCGATTCACTTATGCCGGCAATCTATCTTCCCCTTCCAGTCAATCGCCATCAACCTCACCGTCTCAAGCCTCCGATTCCTCCGCTTTATCCCCATCACCCTCGCCCCAGGCTCTGACCGCTCTACTCACCCCGGAGCAGGCAGCACTGAAGATGACCGCCGCTAAGAGGAGGTTTGCCGTGGACCGCCTGGCCGTATCCGGAGGCGAGTGCACCCTCAACCGGCCCTGGCTGCTCCAATTTCTCCAGAAGCTGAGGGAGATGAATCCTGCAGCCCATCTGCATGTGGACACCAACGGCTCCATACTCACACCCGACTATATCGACGAGCTGGTGGAGGCGGGCATGAGCGACATCGGCATCGACCTCAAGGCCCTGAGGACGGGCACATTCATGGAGATATGCGGACTGGTTGATGAGCCCCTGGCAGAAAAATATCTGCAGACCGCCTGGCAGGCGGTCCGGCATGTGCATGACAATTATCCCCAGGTCTTTTTGGGAGTGGGCATTCCCTACAACAACCTGCTGGTCAGCCTGGATGAGATCATAGCCATGGGCGAGAAGATTGCAGAGATCGATCCCTGGATGCAGGTCTGCGTCCTGGACTATCGGCCGGAATTTCAGAGGCAGGACCTCATTCGCCCCGGCTTTTGGGATATGATGCAGGTTCACTACTATCTGAGGGACTGCGGCCTGCTGACAGTGGTATGCCAGACGGAGAGAGGAACGGTCGGGCCGAGCGGAAGGCTGGTGCAGTGATGCGCAGCATTTCGCGATGGACTGATAAAATAATAATTGCTACATACAGGATTCATGTCAAGTAATAATAACATAATTTGAAATTTTAAAATTAAAATGTTTTAAGTCGCATGCTTTATTTTATTAAATGCGATAGATATAGATATTGTTAAATCGGATGGCGAACATCCGATTAACAATCAAATCATCTTTTTTTAAAAAGATATAACACATACTGAACATTCGTTAGTTAAGTTTTTAATTGTTG
>DAOPZB010000206.1:0-2939 GCA_035353195.1 Methanothrix sp.
ATTGAAAGATGGAGGAACAAAATTTATATCGATTCCAGGAGCTTTTCGGACACCGCAATTAGGGGCAATATTGCTCAAATATGGAATAAAAACGCCTTATTTTCGCATAGGACATATTTGGCTCTTTTTGTAGGGAAAAGCTCCCATTCGCCGCCAGATTTTTTTCAGCGGCTCATCGAATATGCTTCCCCAGGACTGCACATAGCAGGAGCAGGGATAGACCTCCCCTGCCGGGGTGATGTGCATCCAACTGGTGGCGGCAAAGCAGCCGAACCGCCGGTAGGCCTCAGGGACGGAGAAGATGCGGGGCGGCCGCCCGCCGGCTCCCGTCACAAACCGGTTGAGACGGGAGTGGTCCTCCGGGGTGAGGGCCAGGCCCGTCCTCTCCGCCCAGCGGCCGGTGGCCACCACCTCGAAGACGGTCAGCTCATGAGCGCCGACCCGCGCCGCCAGTTCGTGGAAGCGCTCCAGGTGGACCATGTTCTCCCGGCGCAGGACCACATAGATGTCCACCAGGAGGCCGGCCTGCCGGGCCAGGCGGGCGGCCTCCAGGGCTCCGTCGAATACGCCTTCTCTGCCGCGCATGGCATCATGCTCCTCCCTCAGGGGCGAGTCCAGGCTCACGTTCACAGCGTAGAGCCCCGCCTCCTTCAGTTGGCGGGCGAGGGTGGCGGTAAAGCCTGCGCCGGAGGTGAAAAGGGTGGATATGGCCCGGTCGCCCACGGAGGCCACCAGATCGGGCAGCTCCGGATAGAGAGCCGGCTCGCCCCCGTCAAATATGACCAGAGTGGTCCCCATCTCCAGGATCTGGCCGATGGCATCCATAACCGTCTCCGGGGAGAGGTGCAGCTTCCTTCCGGAATTGGGCAGGGCGCAATGGGAGCAGCGGTTGGGGCACTCCTCGGTGATGGAGATCGTAACCTGGTCCGGTGTCCTCCGGCCCAATAGCCCCAGGAGGCGACTTTTCGCCAGCCTGGCAAAAGCCCGGCTGGGGACGGGCGGAGTCCAGGTGGACAGGCAAAGCCTCTCGTTGTCGGCCAGGGCAGGAATCTGGCCGTCGAACATCTGCAGGGCGGCCTCTAGCTGCGGCAGGCGGGCCATCAGCCCAGATGCGTGAATTCTCACCCGGCCATCTTCCACGGCAGCCGATGCCCTGAGCAGCGGACTATTGTAGAGGTTGTATGGCCCGACCATCAGTAGACTTCTCCAGGGTCGAAGACCTTCTCGCCCACGATATCGCCCTCAATGGTGCGATAGAAGCAAGATCTGTAGCCGGTGTGGCAGGCTCCGCCCTCCTGATCGATGAGCAGAAGCACGGCATCCTGGTCGCAGTCGATTCTGATCTCCCGGACCCGCTGGACGTGGCCGGACGACTCGCCCTTCAGCCACAGCATCTTTCGCGAGCGAGACCAGTAGTGGGCCCGGCCAGTCTCCAGGGTCTTTCTCAGCGCCTCTTGGTTCATGTAGGCCAGCATGAGCACCTCACCCGTCCCGGCGTCCTGGGCGATGGCCGGGATGAGCCTATCAGCCTGGCCTCCATCGGGAAAAAGGTCGATCATAGCGAAAATAATAGCGAGTATATCCTATAAGGTACTTGCTCCGCCGAGGATTGGGGTGCTGGGCAGCAGCTCGCCAGTAACTCCGGCCTGGGCGGCAGGGGAGACCATTACTGCTCCCCGCCCTTGAGGGAGCTTTCCATCCAGGATGCCTCCACAATCCCCACGGCCCGCCTCAGCCGGGCATAGCCCATCATCATCCTCCCCGCCGGGCTCTCTTCACAGCCCAGCAGGCTGCACAGCTCCCGGTCGTACTCCTCCAGATCCAGGCCGCGCTTCTTGAGATACTCGTGCCCCCAGGGTCCGGCCACCAGATACTTGTTGAGGGGATCGGATGAGGACCGATAGTGCTCCAGCATGGCCGAAGCAGGCTGATCGATCCTGTCGAATGTCTTTTGCAGGGCGGCGGCCTTGCGGTGCTCGTCGCTCTTGCTGGCCAGACGGGGCCGGAAGACGGCCGACTCCAGGGCAGCCAGCAGAGCCGCATCCAGGTTTAAAATCGCGAAGCGAATGAAATTGCTCATCTGCTTGGCGTCCCTTGCTCTGGCCGCAGACTGAACATAGACCGATATCTTGTCCAGCTTCCCGGAGAGATCACCCGCCCGGAGGGGTGCAATCATCTCCAGGACCACTCGTGCCGCCTCAGCCGGCCCGGAGGCGGCTGCTCCCGCCTGCCCGCCGTGATGATCCTTTGCCATATCTTCCCCACCACCGACGGAGAGCTACTTCATCAGCCTGGGCAGGATCCTCTGGCCTGCTAAAAGGCTGCTCGCATCCTCCGCCCGACGGGTGACCTCGGCGACAGCCCCAGTAACCAGCACCTCTGCCGGCCGGGGCTGGCCGTTGTACTGAGAGGCCATGGAAAATCCGTAGGCACCGGCATCCAGGAAGGCCAGGACATCGCCTCTGGAGAGGGCGGGCAGCTTTCTGTCTTTGGCTAGGATGTCCCCCGTCTCGCAGATGGGGCCCACCACGGTGACCGTCTCCGCCTCCGGCTCGGCGGCGCGATTGGCGGCGACCACATGGTGATAGGAGTCGTAGAGCATGGGCCGGGCCAGGACGTTGAAGCCGGCGTCGGTGGCTACGAAGTTCACATGCGCCCTCTTGACCACGTTCACCGAAGTCAGCATGACTGTGGTATCGGCCACTATGCTCCGCCCCGGCTCCAGCATGAGGCGGGGAGAGATGCCCAGGTCACCGCAGCGGTCGTTGAATATGGGCAGCACTTTTGCGGCGAGGTCGGATGGCGTGGGTGCGGGGATATCGGGATGATACTGAATGCCCAGGCCACCTCCCAGGTCGATCCTCTCGATCTTTCCGCCGGCGGCCGTCACCTCTGTCGCGATGTCCATCATCTTTCCCGCCGCCTCGGCGAAGGGAGCG
>DAOPZB010000207.1:0-2878 GCA_035353195.1 Methanothrix sp.
GTTCAGCCCTGCCAGCAGGTCGGCATGGACTGCCGCCTCCTCCGAGCCGGCCCGGGCGATTCCGATGCCTATCAGCCCGTCCAGGCACCTCTCGGCAGCGGCATCCTGCATCTCCAAAAGGAGAGATGCGCCTTCGGAGACCGTCATGTACCTTTCCGCCGGAGCGGCCTGGATGTCCAGGAAGAGCATGGTATGCAGGTTTCGGCTCAGGTTCTCCTTTAGGACCTGATAGGGCGTTTCGGGGATGATGCGCCTGCCCCGGGAGACATATGGAAAGGGAATGGTGGTGGAGCGGCCGAAGCGGTAGTTCTGCAGGCCGCACAGACCCGAAACGGCGGTGACAATGGATGAGCAGTGAATCACCCGCGTCCGGATGCCCATCTCCATCGCCCGCAGCCGCAGGTCCAGGTGGGTGGTGGAGACCATGGCGTCGCCCCCGGCCAGGAAGGCCACATCCATATCCAGAGCATCCTTCAGCCAGGCCGGGTCCACCTCCACATCGGTCCGGGAGAGCAGGTGAATCTTCTTGCCGTACAGAGCCTCAAGCCGCTCATATCCGGCACCCATGAGCCGGGAGGTATAGAACTCAGCATAAACCCTGTCGGCAGCGCGGACAGCTTCCAGGCCCTTGACGGATATATCCCGCTCGTCATACAGGCCGAGGCCAATGAAGGTGAGCATGGATTCAAAAGATATTCTTCAGCTTAAAAACGCATTGCAATTTGCAAATCGTCAAGTCTTTATCCGATCCCTGCCCAGGAATAGAGCATGATTGGCAGGGCAACTCAAGTGGTCGATTGCCGGGAGAGCATGGGCCTGGCCAAGGGTGGCGGCCTGGCTCAGAGGGGCACACTCTCCGAGGCGACAAAGCCGGATGTGATCGCCATAGCCATGTCTCCGGGCAGGCGTCATATCACCAAGCCGGTTTGCGAGATGACATACGGCCTGCGCCGGGAGGGAATTCAGACCTCCGTGCTGGTGCTGGAGGCGGGGACGGGCCTGCCGGAGAGCTTTCCCCAGGCTTCGCGAGGCTACGGACCGACATTCGGCCTCAACGAGAGAGAGCTGGAGCAGGTGGCGCGCCACAAGATCGCCGTACTGCACCTGGGCAATGTGCGCTCGCACGTCATATCCAAGGCCAAGGAGCTGTTATCCCAGGTGGACATTCCGGCGGTGGTGGTGGCCCAGTGCCCCATGGACATGGAGGACTTCGCCAGGGAAGGCATCAAGACCCGCAACGTGAAGCCCGCCTACAAGAACGTCCAGACCAAAGGAGAGGTTGTGGACATAGTCACGGGCATCACCCGCGGCGCCACCTGCCCCCGCGTCAAGCTCAACACCCTGGCCAAAGTGCTCAACAGACATCTGGCGGAGATCAATGCCCGCGAGGAAGAGCAGGCCAGAAAGAAGAAGAGCCATAAAAAATGAAGCAAGGACATCCAAACGAAGACGATTAATACTATTTTCTCATCTTCTCCCAGGATGAAGCTCGTAGTTCTCCTGGGCGACGGCATGGCAGACCTGCCGCTGCCGGCTTTGCAGGGAAAGACCCCCTTGCAGGCAGCTTTTAAGCCTAACATGGACGACCTCGCGAAGAGAGGGAAGAGCGGCCTTGTCCGCACGGTAGCCGATGGATTTTCGCCGGGAAGCGACGTGGCCAATCTGTCGGTCATGGGATATGAGCCAGCCAGGCACTACACCGGCCGCGCTCCTCTGGAGGCGGCGGCTATGGGTGTGGCCCTGGGGCCTTCCGACATCGCCTTCCGCTGCAACTTCGTGACCCTAGAAGAGGGCATCATGAAGGACTACAGCGCCGGGCACATCACATCCGAGGAGGGGCGGGCTCTTATCGACTCTCTTGCTCCCATCATGCCGGGCGGCAGGCTTTACGCAGGTGTGAGCTACCGAAACCTGCTGGTCTTGCAGGCCGGCGGGCAGGCGATCTGCACTCCGCCCCACGACATCAGCGACCAGCCGGCGGCAGAGCACCTGCCCCGCGGCCCGGACGCTGACCTGCTCATCCGGCTCATGGAGGCGGCCCGGCTTATCCTGGAGAGCCATCCCGTCAACTTGCGGCGCATCGCCGCTGGAAAGCGCCCGGCCAATGCCATTTGGCTCTGGGGGCAGGGTCCGGCCCCGGCCATGCCATCCTTCCAGCAGAGGTACGGCCTGCTGGGGGCCATGATCAGCGCCGTGGACCTGCTCAAGGGCATAGGCAGATATGCGGGGATGCGGGTCATAGACGTGGCAGGGGCCACAGGCAACATAGACACCAACTACGGGGGAAAGGTGCAGGCGACAATGGAAGCTCTGAAGAGCTGCGATTTCGTCTATCTGCACATCGAGGCTCCGGACGAGGCAGGCCACGAGGGCAATGTCGAACTGAAGGTGAAAGCCATTGAGCTGTTCGACGAAATGGTGGTCGGGCCGGTTGTCGAGGGCCTGGAGAAGAGCAGCCAAGACTGGCGAGTGATGCTATTGCCCGACCACGCCACCCCCATCTCCATCAAGACGCACAGTCGCGACCCTGTGCCCTTCACCATCGCCGGAAAGGGGATCGTCCCCGATTCCGTGGAGAGCTTTGATGAGGCTGCTGCAAAGCAGGGCGGCTACGGGCTGGTGGAGGCGAGGGCGCTGGTGGAGATGATAAAGGGAGATAAGGCCACATAATCAATGTCATCGACGTGGCTTCACATAGGCTGGATCTCCCGAGATCCGATGGCTGAGAGTAGCCTGAAGGGCCGGCACGCCGAGTACGGCCGCAGCGTCGAGGATCTGACCGGCGTATTCTGCGTGTGATAATCGATTACTAAAATCAGAATAAAAGCCGCCGATGGGATTCGAACCCATGAACTGCTGATTACGAATCAGCCGCTTT
>DAOPZB010000208.1:0-2869 GCA_035353195.1 Methanothrix sp.
GCGGTGCTCATGGCCTCGATCTTGCTCATATCATCCCCACCTTCAGCGCTGATGACCAGGGTGAAACCTCCATTGTAAGCCAGAGCGCGTAGGAAGTGTCCGAAGTTCTCCAGAGTCATGCCTCCTGCGCTCTCGCTCTTAAAGCTGAACTCGCCCCGGTATCCGGTCTCGCCGAAACGAACTGCGGCCACTGCCAGGGCAGTGCTCGAAGGCACAGTTGAGCTGCCAATGCCGCTTTTTTTTGCCTGAGCAATCGCCTTTCCCAGGGTGATTCCCGTGTCCTCAATGGTGTGGTGGTCGCCGGTAACAGAATCTCCCCTGGCCTTGATCCTCAGATCGAAATTAGCTCCTTTCCCCAAAGAGGTCAAGATCATGTCCAAAAGCTCAATTTCCGTTTCGACATCTATCCTGCCTGAGCCTTCCGTCTCCAGGACTACATCGATGCATGTCTCTTTCGTCTCTCTCCTACTCAACTGCAGCATGACACTCCTCTCTCCCCTTAAAACTTAAGCTCGTCGATCCGGAGGATGAAGACCCAAAAGTCGTGCAAAAGGAGTTCGTTTGAGAAAGAGATTCAAGAATAGGTTTTTAATCGATATCATCTTAGCTCTTCCTCTTGCCAGAGTAGAGGCGAAAATATGAACAGATCTAACGAACTGGAAACCACACGCTTTGCCCTTCGCGAGATAGGTGCAGCCGATTTAGAAACGCTACACAGCTATTGGTCAGACGATGTGGTAACAAAATATATGAACGTATCTTTCAAAAATATCGAAGAGACCAAACAGATGGTTGATTTGTTAAATAGCCTGCCGGAGAGGGGTGAAGGTAGGCGTTGGGCCATTGTTGATAAAAAAAGTGGAGTTGTTCAGGGCAGCTGTGGTTACCATAACGTTAAAGCAGAGCACCGGCGCGCTGAAATTGGCTATGAATTGGGCAGGCGATATTGGGGACAGGGTGCCATACAGGAAGTGATGAAAGCTGTTATTAACCATTGTTTTGAAGAGCGAGGATTCAACCGAATCGAGGCCTTTGTAACAGTGGGAAACAACAGGTCTCTTAATACCCTCAAGAGACTGGGCTTTAGGCCAGAGGGGCTTTTAAGAGAATATGAATTTACTCAGGGAAGCTTCCATGACCAGGTGGTTTTTGCCCTGCTGAGAAGAGACTGGAAGTATTTCTCTGAGTGATGGCAGAGTCTCGAGGTCTTATCATTCCATACCTGCCACGGCGCTCCGCCGTTCCACCAATGTAACTATTTAGATAGATGGCCAATCCAAGGTCGAATACTGTCGAGAAGACGGCATTTCGGACGGTCTTCGCACTCCCAACATCCATTCAGCAGTGACTACATCGAGTCGGCGGGATTGTACTGCGATTCATTAGCCGCCTTTACAAATGGCGGCGGCAATCGAGCAAGCCCCCACGAGCAAGGCCCGCGGTGGCGCCGCAAATCGCTGCCACAGGCACTCCGGAGTCGAGGAACACGCGGGCAACCTCGATTGCCTCCTTGTTCTTGCCCTCATCCCAGGCGATGCCTCCAGGCAGTATGAAGATGGCGCTGTCCCTTTGCGAAAGCTCATTCAAGAGCCAGGTCGGGCTGAATGCGAATCCCGCCCATGCTCACCACCGGCGCTCTTGTTATCGCCACGCTCCGGATCCGGTAGATTCCCGGATTTTTCTGAAACTGAGGATTGTTTATCCCCGCTATCGCATAGCTTGCTTCCCAATCAGATAGACTGTCAAATACGAAGAGATGTACTTCTTGCGGTCTTATTTATGATCCCCATTTCAAGCCTCTGAAGGTTCTGCTTTAGTGCATCACACTTTTTGAGTACAGGTTTATTATCATGACACCTATAATTATCAATGCAATTCCAAGAAGAGCTGGGATATCCAATGATTGCTTATAATATAAATAGCCTATAACCGAAATTAATGAGACACCTACACCGGACCATATTGCATACACGACGCCAATATTTATGTTATCCTTTAGGGTTAAGGAAAGAAAGAAAAAGGCTACTGCATAGCCTGCAACGACTATTATCGATGGAACGATTTTTGTAAACCCGTCTGATGCTTTTAACGCAGATGTCCCGATAACTTCCCCGATTATTGCCAGGAACAAGAATAGCCACTGCATCCTGTGATATCCTCCCGCCTATCTTGGTATTCAATCGGATCTCTTCCGGCCGATCATGAGAAATATGGAGAACCGCCTCATCTCTCCAGTAATGCTCGGCTTTGCCATTTCTGCTGCATTAATACTATGAACATCATCAAATCCCACTTTCAAGAAATCCTCTTGCAGAGCCGCCCGATCAAATCCGAAATGAAACACGCCCGTGTTATCCTCATGAAATTGGCCGCCATCCAGGTCCAGATCGGAAATGCACAGATAGCTGCCTGGGGCTATGACCTCATAAAGCTGAGCCAGAAGGGGCCCTATCTCCTTTATATGGTGAAGGGTCATATTGCTCACAACGAGATCGTAATTGCCCCTCAAAGGATCGCCCTTATCCAGATCGACAAGCACGGTGCTGACGTTATCCACCTTTTGTTTGGCGATCTTCTCATTGAATATGTCGAGCATCCCCTTCGAGCTGTCGACCCCTGTGACTGAACGGACAATTGGTTGCAGCCGGAGAGCCAGCAGCCCAGTGCCGCAGCCGAAGTCCATGATATCCATGTCATCCGTCAGGTCGATCTGTTCTGATATCGCACGGACGATGTCATCCGCCAGCTTGGACCTTGCTGGATTTTCGTCCCATTTGGCTGCCTCTTTATCGAAGTCCCGCTTTTCAGCGCTCATTGTGTTCTCTTCCTCGCATGCCGACAATTTAGGCATTGCGGCATGTGAACGCAT
>DAOPZB010000209.1:0-2830 GCA_035353195.1 Methanothrix sp.
CAGAGGCACAGAGGCACAGAGATGGGAATAAAACTGTTAGACAGAGTAACTCAGTTTAGCCACGGGAAATAGCGAAGAGACGAATGATTCAATTTATAACTCATTCGGCCACAAGTCTTTTCATGTGAGGAGCAGTTGAATCCCTGCGAGGGATAGACACTTGGCTGCGCCTGGAGATATTGCTGACGCTGACATCGACACCAAAAGAGCTTTCAATAATAGCGGGCTGTTTTCAAACCATTACCTTGATAATATGATTCAGAAGATGCCTGAGTGGGGTGAAGATGCAGATCTGGGCGAGGTCTATTCCAGGATCAGAGAGACTTTCATCAGAAAGGGAAAGAATTTCGAGAGATATGTTGAGGCGGACCTTGAGCATAACTGGATCAGGCCGGTGCTGGACTGGCTGGGCCACCATTATGCAGTTCAGGAGAGCGCTCATGATGATCCCTTGAAGCCGGATTACGCCTTCTTTCCGGACAAGGAGACGCTGGACGAAGCATACTCTCACAAAAAATTCTCAAAAGATTTTTATAAAAAATCCATTGTCGTCGGCGATGCCAAAGCCTGGAATGTGGCATTGGATAAGAGCCGCCAGGGAAAGGTGCTGCGGGAGATGGCAAATCCCAGCTTTCAGATCGACAACTACCTGCGGGCGACGCCTCCCAAGTGG
Source organism: Methanothrix sp. (assembly GCA_035353195.1). Classification (GTDB taxonomy): domain Archaea; phylum Halobacteriota; class Methanosarcinia; order Methanotrichales; family Methanotrichaceae; genus Methanothrix. Next base: position 674 of record DAOPZB010000209.1, read on the forward strand.
GCTATTCTCACCAACGGCAGGCTCTGGCGGCTGTATCATGAAGACACCAGCGTCAAGATGGACTGCTACTACGAGGTCAACCTGCCCCAGATCATCGAAATGGTTGAGCAGGCGGACGGGGACCTGACCGCCTTCAAGTATTTCTATCTCTTCTTCCGGGTGCAGGCGTTTCCCCAGGTGCCTCTCGGCTCGTCTTTCCTGGATAGGATCAGAGAGGAGAGCCTGGCCTATGCTCAGAAGATCGGCGAGGATTTGCAGGAGAATGTCTATCGGGCTATGAAGGTTCTGGCAGAGGGCTTCTTTGCCGAGCCGTCCAACCGTCTGTCGCATGGCGCGGAGGACGTGAGAGATGTTTCAGAAAACTGCATGAGGCTGCTGTACCGGCTGTTATTCATATTCTATGCCGAGAGCAGAAAGCTTCTCAACACCGACAACAAGCACTATCGGGAGATGAGCCTGAGGAAGCTCAAGGAAGAGGTTGCGGCGAAGGTGGATCAGGGTGAGGCCCTGCTGGCAGTGAGAAGCACCTACTGGGAGGGGTTAAAAGACCTCTTCCGGCTGATAAACGATGGCAGTGAAGCCTTCGGCTATCCCAGGGAAGAGTTTTACATTCCGGCATACAACGGCGGGCTCTTTGATCCCGGCAAGAATCCGTTCCTGGCCGAAAAGAGGATAGGCAACCTCCATCTGGCCCAGGCCATCGACCTTCTGGCCCGCTCGCTATCCCAGCACGAGAATGAAAAGGTTTTCGTGGACTATTCCTCCCTGGAGATCCGCCACCTGGGATCGATTTATGAGGGGCTGCTTGAGTACCGTTTGAGCATCGCCGAGGAGCCGATGGTCGCAGTCAAGGAGAAGGGAAAGGAGGTTTGGCTGCCCAGGCTTGAGTGTGGGTCAAAGAAGGTCTCTGAGAGCGTGGAAGCGGGCGGCCTGTATCTGGCGACCGACAAAGGGGAGCGCAAGGCCACAGGCTCCTACTACACGCCCCAGTACATCGTCAAGTACATTGTCAAAAATACCCTTGCTCCGCTCATCGATCCCCTCATGGAGGAGGCTATGATGGACAGGGACCTGCGAGGCGAGATTCTCAAGAAGCTTCTCTCCATCAAAGTGCTCGATCCGGCAATGGGCTCAGGGCATTTCCTGGTGGAGGCCACCGACTACATCTCCAGGGAGATCATTCATGCCAGGGAGATCGCCCGGCAGGAGGATGAGCAGTCAGAGGACGTGGCTGAAAACGACATCCACTGGGCGAGAAGAGAGGTGGTGAGAAACTGCATCTACGGCGTGGACCTAAATCCCATGGCGGTGGAGCTGGCCAAGCTGTCGCTGTGGCTGACGACAGTGGCCTCCAACAAGCCGCTCAGCTTCCTCGATCATCACCTGCGCTGCGGCAACAGCCTGATTGGGGCGGACCTGGACAGGCTCACCGTCCTGCCGGACGGCCGTGCAGAGCAGACGCCGCTGTGGAGCTTTGGGCTCAAAAGCCACACCGAGGGGCTGCTCAAGAGGTACAGCCTGATGGCCTCCCTGCCCGATGACAGCCTGCAGATGGTCAAGTGGAAGGAGGAGCAGTTCCGGCTGATCAAGGAGTCGGAGCTGTCCCGCCGGCTGGCGGAGCTGTCCAATGTGTGGCTGTCCACGTACTTTGGAAATAGCGTCAAGGATGATGACTACTATGAGCTGCAAAACCACCTCAGCCCGGAGAAGCACCCGGACTGGGCCGGCCTGCGGGGGCAGGAGTGGTTTGTCCGGGCGCAGAGACTGGCGGAGGAGAAGCGGTTCTTTCACTGGGAGCTGGAGTTTCCGGAGGCTTTTAGTGGCGAAACACGCGGATTCGATGCTGTGATTGGAAATCCTCCGTATGTGAGACAGGAAAAGCTAGGATTTGACAAGAATTATCTGGTAATGAAGTATAAATCATATCATAGCATTGCAGATCTTTATGTATATTTTATAGAGCGTGGTGTCTCTTTACTAAATAGTTGTGGAATATTCTCTTACATAGTAGCTAACAAGTGGATGCGTGCAAACTATGGAGTGCCTTTAAGATCCTGGATGAAATGTCAAAATCTTGAAGAGATTATTGATTTCGGAGACTTGCCTGTTTTTGAGACGGCAACTACTTATCCATGCATTTTGCGCATTTCTAATTCT
>DAOPZB010000210.1:0-2829 GCA_035353195.1 Methanothrix sp.
ATGTGGTCAAGAGCCTGGAAAGCTTTAAGAGCCTGCCTTATGTCTTCGAGAACCTCATTTTGGAGGCCAGATTCAAGAGCAACGAGAGAGTAATGCGCGGCCAGATCGAGAGATCGGAGAGAATTCACCGAAATATTGTGGAGAATGCTCTCGCTGGCATCTATATCCTGCAGGACGGCGGCTTTAAGCTTGTTAATCCCAAATTGGGCGAGATCTTCGGCTGCTCAGCCCAGAGCCTGCTTGGCCTGCCCTTCTGGCAGCTGGTTAAGCCCGACGATATGCATTGCGTGAGCATATTGCAGCGCGGCGTTTCCTCGGACATACCGGTTTATGAGTCCCGTGTTCAGCGCAAGGACGGCACCTGCCGGTGGATTGAGTTTCGGACGGTTCCCATCGAGTACGAGGGCAAGAGGGCAATGCTGGGAAATCTCCTCGACATTACAGAGCGAAAAGAAAGGGAGATTGAAATAATGCAGGCGAACCGGGAGCTTGCCGCCATCGACGGCATAATGCAGACGTGTCTCACATCCTCAGATGAAGCGGACAAAAAGCTCTCTCAGGCGCTGGATCACCTCATCACGGGCCTGGAAGACGCGCAGATCGGAGGGATATTCCTCAGGGAGGAAGGCGGACGCAGCCTGGAGCTGCGGGCGCTGCACGGATCTGTGGAAGACCTGATTGAATTTATCAATGGAATGGAATCGAGCATTCTTCTCGTCGCTCCCCGTGCCCATAAAGTCGATCCTGACCAGAACCGAAAATGGATCTCAGCGCCCATTGCATATGCAGGCGAGGCAAAAGGGGCCGTGGTTGCGGCCTGTGCAGAGACTAATGGCGCGCATAGCCTCAGTTTCCTGGAAAAAGCCGCCGGTCGAATAGGATATCTTCTGGAGGCTTGCGACCGGAGCCAAGTGGCACTTCCCTCAGAGCCGCCCCTGTCCCAGATTAAGACCGGTTACGCACCAAGCTAAGCGCATTCATCCGAAAAATTCCATGAGCCAGTCCACCTGGCCGGGTGGAAGGTGCAGCCTTCCCTCGATTGCTTCTATTGCCATCTCAGCAACCTGTTCGGGGCTCTTTCCTGTGGTATCGATCTCATCTACCCTGGAGCAGAGCTCCGCCGCTTCGACCAGGATGACATCCAGCGCTTCGGCCTCCAGGTTCTCCTGAATTTTGGAGGCGGAGTAGCCCCGAGCCTCCAGGCGGGGCCTGAGGGCGGAGGGCGCCAGCCGCAGGACTATGGCCCGGTCTGCAAAGTGATGAGAGAAGTGGCCCTCCAGGATGACCGTCTCTTTGCAGCCGTCCAGCTCCGCCAGGCGGCAAGCCAGAGCATCCATGTCCGCTTCCAGGCAGCCCCGATCCGGGTCTTTGCCAAGGTTCATGCCTCCCTTTACCAGGGAATTTATGTCGATGACCCGGTAGGGCAGGAGGGCGGCGATTGTGGTCTTTCCGGTGCCGGGAGTTCCTGTCAGCGCTATTTTCATATTTCCTGGAAGGCGGAGAGGAAGCGGTCGTTCTCTGAAGGCGTTCCAACGGTAATCCGGACATGATTCTCGCCCGCGCCCCAAAAGGAGCGGCAATCCCGGATGATTATGCCTTTGCTGAGAAATCTCTCCACATATTTCCGGGAGTCCTGACTGGTCTTTAGGTAAAGGAAGTTGGCCTGGGAGGGGTGCGCTCCCGTGGCCTTTTGCAGCCTCTCCCTCTCCGATCGAATCTTTTCCACAGTGCGGCGCATGAATGACAGGTCAGAGAGGGCGGCAGTTCCGGCGGCAACGGACGCACAGCTGATTGCATAGAAAGGTGGCGCGGCTCTCCGGTACTGGTCCGCGATCCACTGCGGGGCAACAGCATAGCCCAGGCGCATTCCTGCCAGGCCAAAGGCCTTGGACAGAGTCCTGCCCACAATCAGGTTATCGTACCGCTCCACCAGCCGGATGAGACTCTTGTCGGCAAATTCCACATAGGCCTCGTCCAAAAACACAATTGCCTCTGTGCTCTCCAGCAGAGCGCAGACCTCCTCCTCGCCGATCACATTGCCGGTGGGATTGTTGGGCGAGCAGAGAAAGGCCATCTTTGTGCCCGGCGGAATCGATCCGGGTGCACTGAAATCGGGGCTGCGGGGCGCGAGGACGGGCGTGGCTCCGGCGGTGACTGTCAGGATCTCGTAGTAGCTGAAGGTCGGAGTGGGAATGAATGTACGGTCACCGGTATCCAGGAAGAGGCGGGTCAGGGTGTCCATGACGCCGTCCATGCCCGCTCCTATGATTATCATCTCCTCTGGAAAGCCGGTGTAGGCGGCGATACCCGCAATCAGCTCCTCCGGTTCCGGGTACCTCTCAGGCGAGACTTCAGCCATTGCCTCCGCTACCTTTGGGCTGGGGCCGTAGGGGTTCTCGTTGCTTCCCAGCTTGACTATCGACTCAGGCGCTATACCGTATTTGCGGGAGATCTCCAGAAAGCCCTTGCCTGCCACGTAGGGCTTGAGCTTGCCCAGGACGGGCCGGAGCTTTGAACTGCGCCATGAATCAGAGTGACTGCTCAATCACGCTCACCACTTTATCGATCTCATCTTTTCCCACTACCAGAGGCGGCACAAAACGCAGGGTGTGCTCGCCGGTGCTGTTGAGCAGAACTCCCTTCTCCTGAGCCGCTCCAACCAAAGCCTTGCAGTCGGCGTCCAGGTCAACGCCCACCATCAGTCCCAGGCCGCGGACCTCCCGTGGCGCAAGCTTTGCCAGCTGGCTCTTCAGGTATGCTCCCATTTCTTCGGACCGTTCTACCAGCTTCTCATCTTTTATGACCTGAATGCTGGCCAGGGCGGCAGCG
>DAOPZB010000211.1:0-2791 GCA_035353195.1 Methanothrix sp.
AACCCTAAGAACTTCACCACAAAGATCACAAAGCTCACAAAGGACGCACAAAGAACGACTTTCATCCGCCTGCGCCCCTGTCCTCGCCCGCCGGCGCGCCCGCGGGGAGGGCCCCCCGACAGTAATCGAAAGAGAAACGACCATGACTTCAAATCACCCATGCCCATGAAAATGATCTTTTCGTTCTTTGTGCGCCTTTGTGGCTTTGTGCCTTTGTGGTGGAAGCGTTAGCGCCAGGGCCAGCCAGTGGTCTATCTGACTTTCGCCACAACGGACACAAGTGCACAAAGAACTCACAACCTTTCCAGTATCCTCTTTCCGAGCCGGATCCCCGGAGACTCAATCCCGTGGTGGGTCAAAAGGGAGAACGGTGTCACAATGATCAGGGTGATGAGCACGCATAAGAGCAGGCTGAGGTCGGCGGAGCCTACATGGCCGTAGAGCCAGCCGTACAGGGGCGTCAAGGGCTCTACGAAGAAGGGATGGAGCAGATACAGGCTGTAGCTTATGGTTCCGAAGAACCTGGTCAATCCGTTGACCATGAGCCGATTGCCGGGGAGCATGGAGAGGGAGAGAGTCATCAGGGCGAAGGCTATGCTGCTCATGCCCTTCCATGCCGTGAGCAGGCCCAGCGGCTCATAGATATCGGACAGCCAGATACTCAAAGATAAATTATTTATAAATATTAATAGTATGATTAATGATATCGACAGCATAACTGCTGCCACCGGCTTTCTGTATTCTCTCTGGAGCCGTGGGAGGTGGATCTTATAAATCAGATAGCATAAAATCCCCATGGGAAAAATGTAGGCCCAGTAGAAAATATTATAAAAATTATAGTTGGTGGAGGCCATGGCCACCTCCCCCACCACCGAGCCCAGCAGCGCCCTGCCCTCCTGGGAGAGCCCCCAGACGCCCAAGAGAAACAGAGAGGCCCGCATGGTGCTGTTTACCTTCAGGAATATCCCAGGCAGGACCAGGTAGAAGAGCATCTCCACCCCCACCGTCCAGCCGTCGGAGAAGAGGCTTTCGGCATACTCCGGGACGAGATTGAATGTGAATGTGAAGTTGGCCAACACCTCTCTCCAGGAGAGGGGCCGATCTTGCAGCATCAGGGCGTCAAGCACTACCAGTATGAGCAGAACATAGAAGAGCGGAGCAATCCGAAAGAGCCTGCGGATGTAGAACTTGAGGGCCCACATCTCTTCCCCGACCCTGCCTTCCAGGGAGAGATAGAGGGTGAAGGCGCTGATGATGAAGAACAGGGGCACTCCGGCGATGGCCAGGCTGATGAGCCTCTCCGGTATGACTGCCAGGGAGTGCGACCAGCCGGTGGCCACCCCTGCCGCCCCGTAGATGTGATAGATGAGGACGCTTAGCGCCGCAATCCCCCGCAGGGCATCGATATGGTCCAGCCTTCCTTCTGCTGATTTCATCTCCGCATTCCCTGGAGGATGTCTATCCGATCTTTTTTAAATAGTTATGGGGGAGGGAGGGCAGGAGGGGGCAGTCAATCCGCCTTCTCCCCGGACACCAGAAAGCCGGTATACGAGCAGAAGAAGCTGCCCCTGCGGTGGGCCTCCTTCAGCCCCTCCAGCCAGCCCTTCACCAGGCTGTCGGAGACGTAGCCCATCTTTTGGGCTCGCCCGGCATTATTGACCAGATCAAAGACGGAGACGGCCAGCGGCAGATCGGAGGTGAAAAAGGTCAGAGGCTCGATTTTAATGTTCTCCAGGCCCTGCTCCCTGAAAAAGCCGGGGAGCCGGCGGCCGACCCATCCGCAGGGGAAGGTATCGGCAAAGAGCCGGGTCATGGTCCGGCAGACCTCCCTGTTGCCCGGTGAAATGATGAACGTCCCCCAATCCGGCTCGTAGACCACCACTCTGCCCTTATCCCTGACAGTTCGGACCATCTCCGAAAAAGCCTTCTTGGGACGGGCGATATGCTGCAGCACCCGGTCGGCTCTGGCGGCATGAAAGACGCCGTCGCCAAAGGGAAGGCGGCAGGCATCGGCCAGGCAGAGCCGGACGGCCCCGTCCCGACAGGCATTTTCCATCATCTTTTTGCTCATGTCAATGGCCACCACATAGCCTGGCCCGCCGGCCCCTCCCGCCGCCCGCGCTATGGCCAGGGCATCCTGCCCCAGACCGCAGCCAACCTCAAGCATCTTCGAGCCGCCCCCAGAACAGAGAAGCTCGATGCTCTTTTCTTTGCAGTGCTGAAAATAGGGCAGGGAAGAGAGCGTCTGCAGGCAGGAGACGAATACATCCGGGTCCTGGGCGCGGTCCACGCCGGAAAAGCCGCTGGATAGGTAGTCCATGCCCTGAGTATGGGGGACTTCAGCAAAAAAGGTAATGATGAGATGATCGGCAAAGCCGCAACCGATATATGGCATCTGGAGCAATTAAAGATTACAGACAGCCTTTGAACTGGCCTTTGAGTTGGATGTGATTGATATGAAGATCGTTTCTGTTGGAGATATAAAGAGCAAGCCCAATCCCCACGGAGTGGACGCGCGGAGCATAAGCGACACGGAGAGCGCCCAGGTGGTGCATATCACTCTCCAGCCCGGCGAGGCGCTCAAGAAGCACATCACGCCGGTGGACGTGGTCTTCTATGTCCTGGAGGGGCGGGGCGTGGTGGAGATAGGCGAGGAGAGGGCTGAGGTAGAAGCGGACACGCTGATAGAGAGCCCGGCAAAGATCCCTCACCGCTGGGTCAATGAGAGCGAGGGGCTGCTCAGGATACTGGTGGTCAAGACCCCCCGGCCCAAAGAAGCGACGAAGATGCT
>DAOPZB010000212.1:0-2780 GCA_035353195.1 Methanothrix sp.
CACGCCTCAATGCAGTCACCAGGAGCGACAGAGACTGAAAAGATTGCGTATTAATTAAAAATTTGTCTGCTCACGCCTACCAGTTGGCTGGGTCAAACTCGGATTTAGGATCTCTTTTAATAACGCCAAAACCCCCCTCGACAACCATTTTATTGAAGCTCTTTTTCAAATTCGGTTTGCCTTCTGGCCCGGAGAGATAAACCAGGCAGGGAATGGACCCGTCTGCATTTGTGCCCGCCAGGTCATCCTTATCGAGGAATACCACAACATTGAGAAGCCTCTCCAGAGCAAACTCCCTGGCATGAACCGCTTCGATGGTCCCCATCTCAGGGCAGTCCACCTGAGAGAGGCTGACCGGGCCGAAGCCCTGCACCTCGAATGTATCGCCATCCACAACGCTGGTTACGATGCCAGATGGATAGTCAGCGAAAGCAGCAGCAGTCGATATGAGCATCATCGATATGAGCATAAGCGAAAATAATGCAATTTTGGCTTTCACAGGCTCGGTTTAAGAATTTTCAGGCTAAAAAAACTATCGATCAAGGTCACGGAAATGCGAGCGTGGGCGGGAATATTTGGATGAAAATGGCAGGTTAGAAGGAGCAGTCGTTGGGAGGAGATCTCGCAGACTCCGCGGTGTTTGCAGGAGCTGCTGCGACTGATAAAAAGCGGTGCCCTTTGCCCGGATTTTGGCGATAGACAACTATTTGAGCAACGCTGACGTGTTCAAGTCAAAAAGTCGCTATCTGATAGGGTCCATGAGCGAGCATAATGCGGACTGGTGATGGATCGAGATTGGAGCGCGGCTAGAAAAGTTCAGAGACTGGATATAGCAATCCATTTGTAAGATCGATAGAAATGAGGCACAAAACGCATGACCAAGTACTTCGAAGTTCTTCGCCGCGACGGCCCGGCCCGCATGGGAAAGCTGATCTTCGGCCGGCAGATCAGCACTCCTGCCCTGATCAGCAAGGACGATTATGTTTCTGCGGGCAGCGTCTACAGCTACCCCAGCCTTCAGGAGGCGATCAATGCCGCCGAGGCTCTGCGTGATCTGGAGAAGCTGGCCATACTGCCCTATGTTCCCGCCGCCCTTCACTCCGAGCCTGCCCTGGAGCTGCCGCCAGTGGAGACCTCCGGGCCCAAAGGCATAATGGTCCATCCGTTCAGCGAAAAAGAGCCCGAAAATGCTGATGTCTATGTCTTGGGAAATGCCGGAGCCCTGAAAAATCCCAGAGATCTGGTGGCTGCGGTCATCGGCGCCCGCGAGAAGATCGCTCCGGACGCGGCGCTCTATGCCCCTGCCATCGCTACTCCTGCTAGCCTGGCTTTGCTGGTCTACCTGGGCGTCGACCTGCTGGACGGAACGCGCGTCCTGGCCGACGGCTTGCTGGGCCGGTATCACAGCCGGGATGGCCTTTGGAATGCCGCGGATCTGGCGGAGCTTCCCTGCCGCTGCCATAACTGCCAGAAGATGGGAGAAGAGGGCATCAAAAAGGAATTGCTTATCGCTCACAACATGCAGAAGCTGGAAGAGGAGCTGCTTGCAGTTCGGGAGGCCATTCGCTCCGAAACCATGCGGGAATATGTCGAGCGGCAGGTGCGGGTGACCCCCGAGCAGACCACAGCCCTGCGCCTGCTGGATAGCGAGCACCTGTACCTGGAGAAAAGAACTCCCCAGATCCGCCGCAGCACCTTTTATGCCAACTGTTCCGAATCCCTGCAGCGCGTGGAGGTCACCCGCTTTGCAGAGAGGGTGATTGGCAGGTACAGGGCTCCGGAGAGCGATGTTCTTCTGCTCCTGCCCTGTTCGGCAAAGAAGCCCTATTCGCTCTCCCGATCGCACCGGCTCTTTGCCGAGGCAGTGGGAGGCCACCGACGCTATCTTCACGAGCTGATCCTGACCTCTCCCCTGGCTCTGGTGCCCCGCGAACTGGAGGAGGCCTATCCGGCTGCGAGCTACGACGTTCCCGTAACCGGCCGCTGGGACAAAGAGGAAAGGGCGTGGCTCTCCGGCTGCCTGGAGGCCTACCTCAAGAAGAACCGGTACGCTAGGATAGTGGCCCACCTGGAGGGCGATCTCTTGGAGACGGTAAAAGAGATGGGCATTGATGCCGAGTTCACCGGAGGAGGGACGAACGGCCCGGCCCTGGACCGGCTCAGCGCCGCTGTGGCCGAAGCATGCCGGGATGCCAGGCGGCTGCCAGACCTGCGGCTCCTGCGCTACCGTGCCCATGCCGATTTCTGCTTCGGGGAAGGTGCCTCCGACCTTCTTCTGCAGGGAAAGATCCTGGTTAAGGGCAGGGAGATTCAGGATGAGCACAAAAAGCCGCTCGCTGCAACCACGCCCAGCGGCATGATCGCCCTATCCCTGGCTGGTGCAGCCCGGCTGCAAGCCCTCGGGAGATACATCGTCAGAATCGGCGATTTCCTGCCCAAAGGCTCCTTGCTGGCTCCCGGTGTGACAGAGGCAGATGACGAGATCCGTCCCGGCGATGAGGTAATAATTGCGGGAGAGAAGGCCTTTGGCGTTGGCAGGGCGAAGATGTCCGGCTGGGAGATGAAAAGATCCCGCCGGGGAGTGGCTGTAGAGATAAGGCATATCAAAGGAAAGCAGTAAAAAGCAGCAATCAGGTAGTGAACAGGCAGCAATGAACTGAAGCATAGACAGACGCAAGTGTTTGAGACAAGTGCTGGGTGCAAGTACGGGATATTCGACTGTGAATTCAGATTACTAAATCGGGCTGCGAAAATACAGGAGAGACTGAGGCTGGCTGCAT
>DAOPZB010000213.1:0-2765 GCA_035353195.1 Methanothrix sp.
GGGAGACGACTTCAAGCTGGTGGACTGGAAGGTCTACGGCCGGACGGAGAAGCTCTACATCCGGGAGCACGAGGAGGAGAGGAGCCTGGTGGTGCATATCCTCCTGGACGGCAGCGCCAGCATGGGCTTTGAGGGCAAGTTCGGCTATGCCTCCCGGCTGGCGGCAGGCTTTGCCTATCTGGCCGTACTGGATAACGAGAAGTACGCCATATCCCTGTTCTGCAATAAGTTCTATCCGGGTGAGCCCAAGCGGGGCCGGGTCAATCTTATCCGCTCTGTGGAGGACCTGGACGGCATAGCTCCCCGGGGCAGGACCAGCCTCAGAGGGGTGGCTGATCAACTGGAGGCGGGTTTGAAAAGCACCAGCCTGGTGGTGCTCATATCCGATCTCCTGGCAGAGACCGAGGAGGTGCTATCCAGCATCTACCGCCTATCCGGGCATGAACTGGTGGTGATTCAGGTTCTCGCCCCTGCCGAGACGGAGATGACCTTTGGGGGAGACATCAGGTTCGTGGACCTGGAGAGCGGCCAGCCGCTCATCACCCGCATCACGGAAGGGGAGAGGCAGGAGTACATCAAGAAGCTGGGCGAGCACAACGACCGCATCCGCGAGGCATGCAGCCGCGTCGGGGCCGACTACTTCCTCATCAGGACGGACCGGCCGGTCTTCGAATCCTTCACCGAGATGCTCAGCCGGGCGGTAATTCAGAAAGCATGAGGGCATGATCGATGACAGACATCAATCTGAGCTATGGCGGCATCTGCCTGAATCTGCCGGAGGGCTTTGAGGCAGAGGTGCTGCTGGCGGATGAGCTGCCGGCTGCGCCCGCCGGGGAGATAGACAGGTCGCTGGAGGAGCCGGCAGGCAAAAGCCTGGAGGATTTTTTCGGCTGCCGGTCGGCCTGCATTCTGGCCAGCGACATCACCCGCCCGGCCCCCAGCCACCTCCTGATTCCCCCGCTGGTGCAAAAGCTGAAGGCTCTGGGCATAGAGGAGCTGCTGGTGGTATTCGGCCTGGGCACCCACCGGAGGATGACTGAGGAGGAGGAGAAGCGGCTCCTGAGGGACTCCTTCCGCCTCCCCCACAGGCAGCATGACCCCAAAGACTGCCGGCTCCTGGGAGAGACCGCCAGGGGGACCCCCGTGGAGATTTTAGAAGCCGTCGCCTCATCCGACCTGATCATTGCCACGGGAAACATCGAATATCACTATTATGCCGGCTACTCCGGGGGAGCCAAGGCCCTGCTGCCGGGGGTCAGCTCGGTGAGGTCGGTGGTCAAAAACCACGAGCTGATGAGGGACCCGGCGTCGGTTACAGGCAGGATGGACAGCCCCGTGCGCCAGGACATGGAGGATGCGGCAGGCATAGCCGGGCTTGACTTCATTTTGAATGTGGTGCAGAACGGCAGAAAGGAGGTTGTCCAGTCTGTGGCCGGAGACTATATCGCCGCCCACCGCCGGGGCGCGGCAACTGTGGACCGCATGTACCGCCGGCCCGTCCAGCCGGCGGAGATCGTGGTCGCCTGCGCCGGAGGCCGGCCCAAGGACCTGAACCTCTTCCAGGCCCAAAAAGCCCTGGAGAACGCCAGGGGCGCGGCCAGGCCGGGAGGCAGCATCATATTGGTGGCGGAGTGCAGCGAGGGCCTCGGCCATCCGGTATTCGAGCGCTGGGCAAAGGAGGCAGACTCCGCCGAGGAGTGCTGGGAGCGCTTTGGCCGGGAGTACGAGTTCGGAGGACACAAGGCGGCCTTCCTGGCCCGCGACTCCCTGGAATACCAACTGATACTGGTCTCGGCGCTGCCCAGGGAGACGGCGGAGATGTGCTTCTTTACTCCAGCCAGGACGCTGGAGGAGGCGCTGCTGATGGCGAGAGCCCGGCAGGGGAAGGACGCGCGGCTGCTGGTCATGCCCCACGGGAATTTGACGCTGGCAGTGGGGAGATAGATGCTGCTTTAGTATGAAGTACTGATAAAGCTCTTTGGAGCATAGGGTATAATTTAACCGGCAAAGCATTGCCCTAGTTAAACAAGGAATGAAAAAATAAGATTTCAATAATAGAGATGGGGTAGGCTCTGATACCCCCATCTTTTTCCTATTCACCCGGATCGAACTTTATAGCTCTGTCGTATACGATCTCCGAGTAGGATGGCCCGGTCTTTGTAGCCTTTTCCAAATAGAGCCGCCAGCCAATCATGATCGGTTGGTCCAAGTCAATGCCGTAACCTTTTGCGTTATAAGGAACCTCATAACAGTATGGATCTCCACTGCAATTCCTTACCAGCTTATAGACATAAAGGTATTTTGCATTGGGATTGTCAGGGAGATATTCCTCAGCACTTCCATTGAAATCAACATCAGTAATCATTCCCACACCATTCCACACATCAGCACCGTATGGAACAAAGTTTTGGTAAGTCGCTTTTCCAGTGGCCACATGGTTGACTCCATAGACGATTATGAATTCGTCGGCATCGGTGCCCATAGTAACTGATGGACTTCGCAGGAAATCATAGTACTTTGTGAGGTCAGGGAAGGGAGGTGTCGATGAAGAGCAAGTTTGGTTTCCGGTCCATAGGTAACACGCATCGTTGGCAGGGCCGAAGACGTCGATTCCTCTTTGAATGCCATCGCTCCCGGTGGTTATTGTCATGCTTGTTGGAAGCTCAGTGACATTCAAATCAGCGTATTTGTTAAGAATAGCTGTCCTCAGCTCTTCGAGATCATCCATAAGATCAAACTCCGTCGCTCCGGTTCCACGGACTTTT
>DAOPZB010000214.1:0-2705 GCA_035353195.1 Methanothrix sp.
TATCGGAGAGACCCGTCGATCGTGAGTTCGAATCTCACCAGCCCCACCTTTTTCTTCTTGCTTTTTGATTTAAGTGATTGCCTCTCTTCGCAAGGCTTCCACAGCGCTTAAATACAAACCGGGCTATCTCCTGGCGGGTGCCGAGATGTACAGAGATGTCATCACATTATGCTGGTCCATCAAAGAGGTCAACAAGAACCTCACCGACAGAAAGTCTACATCCGACTTATCCATAAAGTATCTCAAGGACGCCTGCTCTCTTCTGGCCGGCCACTTGCGGGAAATGGGCAAGTCCAATCCGAAAGAGGCCATTATCGTCGTCGACAGGAAGGGCGGCAAGACATCCTTCGCCCTGGCGGAAGTGGCGGAGATGCTTTACGACACGCGAAAGATCATAGAGCTGAATCTGATAGACAACATCGTAGCCTGGGCAAATACCCGAATTTCGGGCTGATGCTGAAGAGATAGTCAGAAGTTTTTTTTTGCGCCTCAGAACTCATAGGGCTCATCACAGATTCAGGAGCTAGTATTTCATCATCGGCGCAGCAGTTGCCCGGCTATCTCCTCTGAGTGGTTATCTAATTTTCCAGGGGCAAGGCTCTTTGCGGAGGCGCTCCTGTCGTCAGAGCTGATGGTGCGACTTGGATTGCACGTCTCCATCGCCGGGAGCGTGGATCTGGCAGTGGGCCGGGCAGTGGAGAAGGGCTGCGATGCTTTTCAGATATTCTCAACCAATCCCCGCGGCTGGAGGGCCAGGGCCATATCAGGCCCGGAGGCGCAGCGATTTATCGCCGGCCGGCGGAGGGCAGGGCTCGCCCCGGCGGTCTCTCACATGCCATACCTGCCCAATCTGGCCTCCTCCCGGCAGGAGGTTTACGTGAGGTCGGTGCAGGCCCTGCAAGAGGAGATGCAGCGCTGCCGTATGCTGGACATGGACTATCTGGTGCTGCACCTCGGAAGCCACTTGGGGGCGGGACGGGAGGGTGGCCTGGAGAGGATTGTACAGGCCCTGAGGGCGGCCTTTTCAGGTGACTTTGGTCGGACGGTCCTTCTGCTGGAGAGCAGCGCCGGGAGCAAAAACGGCATAGGTGGACGATTTGAGGACCTGGCGGCCATCCTGGATCAATTGGCCGAATCAACTGCGCGGCGAAGGCTGGGAGTCTGCCTTGACACCTGCCACCTCCATGCCGCAGGATACGACCTGAGGAGCCAGGCAGCCCTGGACGGCACACTGGATGAGCTGGTGGGGCTCATGGGCCTGGATAGAGTTGGCCTGGTCCACCTCAACGACTGCAAGAGCGACCTCGGATCGCATCTTGATCGCCACGAGCACATCGGCCTCGGTCGGATCGGATTGGAGGGCTTTCGCGCCGTCCTCAGCCATCCTGCCCTGTCCGGGCTGCCCATGATCCTGGAGACCCCGGTGGACAGCCGTCGCGACGACCTGGGCAATCTCCTGGCGGCAAGGGAGCTTGCCAATGCCAGCCGCACATAATTGCCCTCAGAAGGAGAACAGCGCCCTTAAAACCAGCCGAAGGGCATCATTGGATATGGGCTTGACCAGGTAGCTTTTTGCCCCCAGGTCGTAGCTCTTCTGAATATCCTGGTCCTCATTGGAGCCGGTGAGGATGACCACGGGAATGTCTTTGAATTTACCCTCTTTTTTTATGCGTTTAAGCAGATCTATGCCGCTGATGTCGGGCAGATTGAGGTCTAAAAGCAGGAGGTGAGGAAGGTCTGCCGGGGCACTGCTTTGCAGTATGGAGAGGGCCTGCTTGCCGTCTGCTGCAATGACCAGGTTGTTATCCAGTGCGTTATGCCGGAGCAGCCTCTTCGCTGCAGCTGCATCCAGTAAATCATCCTCCACCATCATTATCCTCAATTCTTTGTCCATATCTTCACCTGGAGCTTGCGCTCATCCTCGCCAGGATCTGCCTGGATTGCTGTTGCAACTACCCACAAAAATAGTTTTCCCACTGGTTGAGGGTATGGCAGCGGAGATCCCCCTCTATTCATCAAAGCTGTCTCTTAATCCCTGCCTTTCTGCATCCCGACAAATAAGTCGATTTTTCATGAAGATCTGAATATTCAATATCCTTCGTTCAGGCTCCTGTTGACCCGCCGGCTGGAGAGCAGAGCCACCCGGCTGAGGGGCACATCCGCCTGCATCTCGTAGCCCAGCGCCTCTCCCAATGCGCGGGAAAACTGCATGATCTCCTCATGGTGGGGCATGGCCTCGCGGGTCAGGCGGTCGCGCGAGCGGCCCAGGTGCATGTAGGCTTTTACCTCCACGAAGTCCGGCTCGCCCTGCGCGATGATCCGGGCGTAGTCCTCGGGTCGCTCCAGGTTCAGGCCGCGGGCGATCGTCAGCCGGACCACGCTGCGGCAACGGTGCTCTCGCATACTCTCCAGGCTTTGCAGGATGCGGGGCCAGGTGTCGCCGGATGGGCGGCAGACCCTGCGGTACAGCTCCTCGTCGGGGGCATTGAGGCTCATGTAGAGCTGGGTGGGAGTGACAGCCGAGAGCACATCGGGATTGGTGCCGTTGCTGACCAGAAAGGAAGTCATGCCCCTCCTCCGGATGAGGTCGAGAAGCTCTGCCAGGTATGGATAGAGGGTGGGCTCGCCCATCAGGGAGAGGGCGACGTGCTTTGGCTGGCGCGCCTCAGCCAGGCGGGCCAGGTCGGTGGTCTTCGCCCCGCCGT
>DAOPZB010000215.1:0-2702 GCA_035353195.1 Methanothrix sp.
TATTCGCGAGGAGTTGCTCAAGGTGCGCTTGAATAAGAACAGCAACCACTATGCAGTTTTCAAAGAGAAAGCGCACGGATTTGGAAACTTTTTTGATTGGCACGTGATCGATAATCGCTTTGATGTTGAGATTAAACAAAATGCAGTCGCTCAGAGAATGAACAAAATGGGCAAGTACATCCTGTTTTACTCTGGGGATTTCGACTGGATGAAGTGCCTTTCTATGTATCGAGAACGCGATGAAATTGAAAAGAGCTTCAAGGCATTGAAAAATGAAATTGACATCCTTCCATTGAACACTCACAGCGAAAAGACAACAAGAGGGTTCATTTTCATCGCTTTCCTGAGTCTTATCATCAGATCACGATTAATAAATATGATGAGGGATGCAAAGATACTGGATAAATATTCTATAGAACTTCTGCTTTTGCAGTTGGAGAAATTGAGAAAAATTACTTTGGCGGACGGACAGATATCCGTCACTGAAATGACAAAAAAACAAAGAGAAATTATTCAGGCGCTAAAATTGTGCGCCTGAACTTTCGGGAGGTTAGGTTACAGGCATCGCCACCAATCTGCGAAATAATGAAGAAATCGTAAATCAAGCTGCAAATTAATAAGAAAAGCGTATTAAAAATTGATGGAATTTTAGCGCCGAGGGTGAGATTCGAACTCACGAGACCCTTGCGAATCACCAGCTAACTAGGAAAATTCATTCCAGGCTGGCGCCCTACCGCTAGACGACCTCGGCACAATTTTTATTGTCTGGCAGCCTTCGCGGCTGCCGCGGGAGCATCCCTTTCGGCAAGCTTCCACGCCTTGGGATAGGTGCCCGGCTCCATTATTACCCTTTCGGTCGTGGCCACAATCCCGGTCTTGGAAGCGAGCATCTCCCGGCTCGCCATTTCCGCCACAGCAGTCGCCACTGCTTCTCCTTTCAGGGTAAACATGGCAACATTGTCGCCCTTATTTATATCTGTCTCCAGGCTGAGCAGCCCCGGTGCCGCCAGGGGCGCGCCGTGACATACGGCATCCACGGCATTATCGGCTATCACCAGCCGCGGCATGTGCTTTAGCGCACACTCCACAGGCTGAATCACGCGACGCAAGCCGCTCTCGTCGCCCGTCTCCTTCCAGGCCACATAGGCATCCGTGAGCTGGTGCAGCGTCACCAGCGTCTCATCCTCGCGGAAGGGACCGGCCTTGGTCCTGCGCAGCTCTTCCATGTTCGCGCCGGTGCCGAGAGCCAGACCGATATCGAAGCATAGCTTGCGAATGTAGGTGCCGGCCTGGCAGCCCACGCGCATGAGAACCTGCTGCTCTTCGATCTCCAGGATCTCCAGATAATAGATGGTCCTGGTGCGTAGCTGCTTGACCACGGAGGACTTAAGAGGCGGCTTTTGCAGAATAGGGCCCACGAATTCAGCACAGACCTCTATGATGCGCTTCTTTGGCACGGGTTTATGAATGTGCATGAGGCAAACGTACTCCTTGCCCGCCAGGAGGAGGGTGTCCATGATGCGTGTGGCATCTCCCAGCAGCACCGGCAAGATCCCCGTGACTTTGGGGTCCAATGTGCCGCTGTGGCCCGCCTTTTCTACATTCAGAATGCGCTTGACCCAGGCCGCTACCTCATGGCTCGTAGGTCCGGAGGTCTTATCCAGATTGATAGCCCCCAGGCGCATATGCATCTCCAGGCTGCGCTGCAGGGGTGGAGTTCCATATTTTGGATCGGTCTTGCCGTTCCTCTTCAACAGCACGGATCTCACGGCATCGGACGGCAAAGATCCCGGCTTAAAAGGGGCTTTGGGTTTGGGCGCGGCGGCTACGCTGGCTGCATTGGACGGCGGAGATGTCGCCGCAGATGCAGTAGATGCTTTGGCTTCGGAGCCCTTGGCGCGATGGATGATCACTGGCGAGCCCTCACCGCTGCCAGCACGATCGCAAGCGTTCCATGCTCGTCGAATCTGCCTGTATCCACAACCAGATCGTAGGTTGAAAAGTCATTCACGTCGATATTATAGTACATCTTGTAGCGCCGCCCCTCGCTCTCCTCGCGAACGCGAGTCTCCTGCATGGCATCTTCCACCAGTTTCGACTCGCGCTTGGAGATGCGCTCCGCGCGAACACGCAGATCCGTCTTGAGAAGAACCTTCAGATCTGCCGGCAAAAGATGGCCGGAAAGCCGCCCCTCGAAGATGCCGCTGCCCTCTTTGGCCAGAGCCTTTTGAGCATCATCGATGAGGTAATCGATCTCCGGACCCTTCTCCGCCATTCGGTTCATCTCTTTTACAGAGAGATTTTTCTCGCTGGCGATCTTTCGGAAGAGTTCCCCGGAATTTATCCAGCGAATCCCAAGTTCCGCAGACAGGCTGCGAGAAAGGGTCGTGGTGCCCGTTCCCGGGGCACCGCTGATAGAAATAATCATCCCTAGCTCATGCTCCCGATATCCAGGGCTTTCCTGATGATCTGCGATACGGGAAGAGAACAGACAAAGTACCAGTAGAACCAGTAGAGCACAGGCCCGATGACGGTGGCATTGATGGGATGAGTTCCCCAGAATGGAAATGTCATTGTCAAATCTGGATTTTGCTCAATGAAGAGATAGGCCCACATGAAGAGCGGAATTGAAACGATACCGATGTAAAGCATGGGCTTGAACTGCATCTGCATCATCTTGCCCTGCTCCGAGACCATCTTCA
>DAOPZB010000216.1:0-2690 GCA_035353195.1 Methanothrix sp.
CGCGCCTTCTTTGCTGCTATGAAGCTACTGCAACTTACGCCAGCTCTGAGAGCTTTGCGTCCAGATCCTCCGCCCTCTTCAGGATCTCCTCTGCTGCCTTTCCTACCAGCTCCTTGGCGGGCAGGCTTCCGCAGCTTTCAATGGAGAGCACGAAGCTGTCTTTGATGGGCGTGACGGTAATCGCTCCCGGCTCACAGGCTCCAATGCAGAGCTTGCATTGAGAGCATTCCAGTATATTTGTAGCTTTCGCTCTGCCGCCCTCCAGGGCCAGGATATTCCTGGGGCAGACCTCGACGCACTTGCCGCACCCGTCGCAGGATTCAGTGACCTTTATGGCCAGCTCGTTCTTGTAGCCGCATAAAGTGCCCGCCTGCCACTTGGTGTGCTCCTTGCCCACGTGCTTGGTAGCATAGCCCTCTATGACCACCTTCTCGCCTTCCCCTAAAACAGCCAGGGGAATCTTGTCGAAGGCCGGCTTTACACCTGCATCGGCGAACTGAATGTCCTTTGAGTAGACCATCCCCGGCCCCTCGGAAGAGAGCATAAAATCCACCCGGCAGCCGGGACAGCCCGTCCCGCCGCAGGCGCACTCCTCCGGCAGGGAGAAGACGTCCAGGCTCTCCGCCTTGATGGGCACCTCGCCCAGACGCAGAGATATCTGCTCGTCGAAGAGCACCGAGGTGTTGTCGTACAGGCTGATATCGTCTATCGCCAGCACGGGAACCTCGCTCATGCAGGCTCTCCTGATGCCGTTAGCAAATGCGGGCGTCACGCCGCTGAGGAGGAACCTGATACGGTCCTCCTCAAGCTGCAGCAATTCAAATTTCAAACTTACACCCTTCTGCCCCTCTTTCCGCCGGCAGGCTTGGTGCCGTCGTGGGGTATGGGGGTCGCATCCTCGATCCTGCCGATGCGTAGACCAGCTCTGGCGAGCGCCCTGATGGCTGCTTGAGCGCCCGGCCCGGGAGACCTCTGTTTGTTGCCTCCGGGGGCCCGCACCTTGACATGAACCCCGACGATCCCCTTGTCCTTGACAGCTTCAGCGACCTGCATGGCCATCTGCATGGCTGTGTAGGGAGAACTCTCGTCTCTGGCCGCCTTTACCACCATTCCGCCTGAGATCTTGGCCAGAGTTTCAGCTCCGGTCAGGTCGGTGATGGTGATGAGCGTGTTGTTAAAGGACGAGAAGATATGGGCAATGCCCCATTTTCCTTCTGCCATTTATTCCACCTGTCCCACCTATGCTTCCACCCTGGGCGTTCTGGATGCCCTCTCGGGATGGCCTTCTTTGGCCATGGGCGATCCCATGTAATAGTCAATGCTCATTTCCTCGCCGCGCTTGACCAGATAGCCCGGAACATCAACCCTGCGCCCGGAGATCTGGATATGGCCGTGGACGATGAACTGCCTGGCCTGCTTGAGGGAATTGGCGAGCCCCTGCCTGTAGACCTGGGTCTGCAGCCTTCTCTCCAGAACGTCGGCGACCTTCATGGAAAGGATGGCATCGAGGTCTCCCTCTTCCTTGAGCATTCCCAGCTTCTTGAGGCGGGCCAAAATGGCCTCCGCCTGGGGCGGTGCCTGGCCGACGGACACGGCAGCGAGCATCTTCCTGCTGGCCTGCCTGTACTTCCTGAGAACGGCCTGCGCCTTCCAAAGCTCTCTCTTATTCCTGAGGCCATATGCCTTGACGACCTCTACTTCCCCGGCGATCCTCTCCGCCTGCCAGGGAGTGCGGGGCCGCGCGTACATCTTGCGGCTCTTTCCTGGATATCCCATCTTCTACCACCTACTCCTTGGCCGGCGCTGGCGCTGCTGCCGGTGCACCTTCCTTCTTGCGGCTGACGCCCACAATGGCTCCCGTCCTGCCGGAAGACCTGGTCCTCTGGCCGCGCACGCGCAGACCGCGCTCATGCCGGATGCCCTTGTAGCTTCTCATCTTCTTCATGAGGTCGAGATCCTCGCGAAGGGTCATATTCAGGTCCATGCCCATCATATGCTTGTCCAGGCCTGTCTCAATGTCCTCGCGGCGGTTGAGCATCCATACGGGCAGGACTGCCGTTGCGTCCTCCTCAATGACCTTCTTGAGCTTATCTATCTCCGCATCGGGGAGAAGTCCCAGCGTAGCATGGGGATCCACGCCGGCTTTGGCGGTAAAGATGCTGGCGCATCTGCGGCCCACTCCTTTGATGCCCGTGAGGGCCATGTGGACCTGCTTTTTGCCTGCCAGATCTGTATTCAAAATACGAACTATATGCCTGAGCTCTTCATCAGCGCTCTTCTTAGGCTTCTCTTCAGCCTTCTTGGGCTTTTCTTTTCCTGCATTTGGTTTAGCCAAGTTAGTCCTCCAGGGAATTGATTCCTCTGGATCAGCCCCGGGGCACAGCCCGGCGCCGCCCGCTCATCACGTTGTGGGGCGATCTAATCCAATGAGCCAAAATCAGGCTATGCTCCTCATATAAAAGACTTATTGAGAGCATCTTCATGAGGGCATCTTCATCCTCCAGCCCTCCAGATATAAATCGAAAAGGCGGCAGCGAAGAAAAAGGCTTCCCCTGCGACCAGACAAAACAGCCTGGGATCAAGCTTTTTTTTGGCATAGTAATAGACGCACAGTATCGCCATCCAGTATCTCACACATGTTCCCAGTGCCAGGAGAGAGAGGTTGTGAAGCGACCAGAAATAAGTATAGA
>DAOPZB010000217.1:0-2680 GCA_035353195.1 Methanothrix sp.
TACTTGAGGGATATCACCAGCGATATTGGCGTTGCCACCTGTGCGGCTGCGGCGGATGATGTCCGGCTGCGCGATCCCACCCTTCTCACGACCGGCATGGGAACCCATACCAGTTCAGTGGTCGCGGTGCTGCGGGCGCTCACCGAGGTGGCGCAGAGCCGCCTCACCCAGATTCACGGGGCGAGAGAGGATACGACCACCGCGGATTTCCGAAGGCAGATTGGCTATGACAGGACGAAAAGACTCAATAAGCACTGGTTTGAGGGTTCAGAGAAAAAGGCATTTTCCGATATTGAGTCATTTGAGAGCGACGATTTCCTCCTGGACATAAAATACATGCAAAAGAAGCTGGAGGAGGCGGGCCTGGATCGAGTGATTGTGGTGGACCTGACCCGCGAGGAGATCGGACTTCCCGTGGTGAGGGTGATTGTGCCGGGCCTTGAGATATCCGGAGTGGACCCGGAAAGGGTGGGTAAGAGGTGCAAAGATGCCCGCAAAAATGCCAGGAATAGTCGTCTTCCTGGGTCCAAGCCTCTCTCGGGATAGAGCAGTCCAGATCCTGGATGCCGACTATCGGCCTCCAGCCAGGCGAGGGGACATTTACCAGGCGGCAAGGACGGGAGCAGAGATCATTCTGCTCATCGATGGCGTCTTCTTTCAGGAGTGTTCGGTCGCTCACAAGGAGGTGATCTATGCATTGGACGCCGGAGCAAAGGTTCTGGGGGCGTCGAGCATGGGAGCCTTGCGGGCCTCAGAGCTGGACGTTTACGGGATGGAGGGCGTTGGCAGGATCTATCAGGATTACAGGAGCGGCCATCTGGTATCGGATGATGAGGTGGCGCTGGTTTTTGATCCGTTCTCTTATGAGCCCGCGTCCGAGCCTCTGGTGAACATTCGTTTCAATCTGGATTTAGCCGGGCAGAAGGGAGTGATCAGCGCGGCCAGCCGGGATCGGCTGTTTCGATGTGCTCAGGCTCAGTACTTTCCAGACAGAAGCTATGAGCGCATGCTCGCCGATGCTGCAGAATTGGTAGATGAAGAGGAGCGGCAGCGTTTTCGCGAGTTTCTGGCGAAAGAGGGTCGGGACTATAAGATGGAGGATGCGGTGCAGGCTCTACGGCGAGCCAGGGAGATTGAAGAGCAATTAAATGCAACCAAACTTTAATTAAGTTAATAATATTATGTGCACCTATTTAAAAAGGTTGAAATAATAGTTTCTCAAAAGGTGGGCCAGTTCTATGTCAGCGATACAAGATATTCTAGCTCTTAAAGAGGAGCGCCGGGCTACCATACTGGCTCATAACTACCAGGTGCCTGAGGTGCAGGATGTGGCCGATCTGGTGGGCGACTCCCTGGAGCTCTCCCGCGCGGCTGCGCGCCTGGATGCAGAGGTCATCGTCTTTTGCGGTGTGGATTTCATGGCTGAGACCGCGGCCATTCTCTCTCCGAGCAAGAAGGTTGTTCTGCCTGAGAAGGGCGCATGGTGCCCGATGGCCCACATGATCTCGCCTGAAGAGCTGCGCGATCTCAAGGCCCTTCATCCCCAGGCTGCGATCGTCTGCTATGTGAACTCCACTGCGGAGATCAAAGCGGAGAGCGATGTCTGTTGCACCTCTGCTAATGGTGTGCAGGTGGTCTCCTCGCTCTCTGAGAAGGAGGTCATCTTCGTGCCGGACAGGAATCTGGCAGCCTACGTGGCCCGCCACACCGATAAGAAGATCATTCCCTGGAATGGCTACTGCTATGTTCACGATCACCTGACTGCCGGGCAGGTAAAGGCCGCTCGGGCGGAGCATCCCCGGGCGGAGGTGCTGGTGCACCCGGAGTGCCGGCCCGAGGTGATCGACGAGGCTGATTTCACCTACAGTACCGCCGGGATGGGAAGGCATGTCAAAGCCAGTGCTGCCAGGGAGTTCATTATCGGAACTGAGGTGGGCATGATTCACCGGCTGAAGAAGGAAAATCCGGAAAAGGAGTTCTATCCACTGACCACGAACGCTATCTGCCAGAATATGAAGAAGACCGACCTCGCCAAGATCCTGCGGGCTTTGCGGACTCTGGAGCCGCGGATAACTGTGCCTGAGGAGATCGCGGTGAAAGCGCGCCGGTCGATTGAGAGAATGCTGGCGGTCAAGATTTAGAGATAGGAAATAGTGGGCTGCAGGCAGGGCGGGCTATTGCGGGATTCTGGCGAAGCAGGCTCAGCGCCGGGACGGAAGAATTAATGGATTCTGCTATTTTGTTTTTAGCCTGCGCGGATACTTTTTCCATTCGTGATTAATTTGTGCAGCATTTTTTATCGGGGGGGCGCGCAGCTGGCTGGAAGGTGCGGCCCGGGCTCGCGGGCATGTGGCTCGACAGGCGGGCTGGCTACCATCATCGCCAAGCAGGCTTTGGTACTTGGCGGTCTTTGGTTGACCGTTGTATGCTCCTGGCGTGGGTGTTGGCGGATTCTTGATGCTGTTTTTGGTGGGACGCACCGCGCGATTAAACGCGCGGATCAGTCTGCAAGGTCATGCAGGGTCTCGAAAGCGTCACATGGTTTTCCGAGGATTGCGATGCGGGCGCTCAGAGAATGGCTGAGAGAAAACGAGGGCAATAGGGCCTGCGGCAGGAAGAATGCGGGACTGCAATGGCAGGCTGCCGGGCGGGAGCTACGAATACAGTTAAATACTACTAC
>DAOPZB010000218.1:0-2675 GCA_035353195.1 Methanothrix sp.
TCTTAGACTTGGGAAATTGCAGTTCGATCTACCCACATGAAATAGCGAGGAACCATGGTTTTAAGCCTTGAAAACTTCTTCTCCTCCCATCTACTATCCTAGGCATAGGGGGTGCACTGTCTTCATCACGTCCTACAACAATCCTTATTTTTGAAATGGGCCAATATGCTCCCTCACCTTCAACCGAAGTCCACCTACTCGTCGGGTCATGATCTAAATGTAACTCTACATCAAAATCTTCAATCCTTGTCGTAAAACTAAGATCCTCCCTTTGTGACCGATTGATAAGGAATTCCCCATTCTTGAGATTGACATCGTATTTAGCGGTAAGTCTAACCATAATGCACACATTGTAATTGGATCATAAATGACTTTCTCAGGTGCATAGCGCTTACCTCATCACCAAGGGACCTATGCTGAGCACCTAAACTCACTGTGATTCGTAGCGAAGTGATTCTTTGCGAAACACGGGATGAAAGCTTGCAATAATACCAAGTCGTCGTGCTGGCCTTCTGCCACGCGCTGAAAAAGTTAGCTGGGTTCCTGCTCAGCAAGTAGAGGCTCTAACCTATTCAGTTATGCAAGCGCTGCCTCAGCGCATTTCCCGGTAGAAGCCATCAAATTTTTTCCTCTATCATCGGCGGGCTTTTCGTCGTTCCACTCAAGCTCGATCACACTCGGATCATCTGAAGGCATGCTCGTTAGAACTTTGGCGCAAGCATTGGCTGGCGCTTTCGACGGCATATACACCACTCTCCGACTGACCTTGAGATAAATGCCTCTCGTAGCCAGAGATATCCACCCTAGCTGGTCTAGTAGATCTTCTACAGGCACACCGCTATCTAGGCACCAAACTGAGATGCTGTCTGAACACATGCAGACTGGGTCCTATGCTTATCTTTGCTGGCTTGTCCCGGCGCTTGACCTCTTCCAGGTTGGCTCTGTTGGAAATGTCATCGTGAATATTTTGGACCCCCTGGAGGAGCTCTTCTCTTGATGATTCCCCGGAAAACAACCGGCCTTTAGAGTGGCCAGCACCGGCTCTGGTCGGGATCTTCCATCTGATGGATCTGTCTGATCCGTTCATGTAGGACTGACTGAACTGTTAGGCGGATAGCCTGGCTGGCCTGGAGATGGCGAGTTGGGGGCTTTCCTCTCAACCGCATCTGCTTGTGCTTCTCCTTACGGATCGCCGCGCGTTGCCTGGTTTTTGTGCGATGTGGCTGGGGCCACTGGCACGAATAACCAGGAGAGCAAACCGGATGCTTGGATAAAAGCGAATAGCCTGCCGGAGCAGAGCATTATGGCAAGGCTGCAGAGGGATGCAGATCCGCGAGACAGGATCAGAAGTCAAAGAGCGACTTCTGCTTTCTGCCCGCCTCCTGAGCAGGCCTGCTCTCCGCCTTCTTCTCGGCCTTCCCCTCGCCCTCCGCCTTTCTCGGCCTTCCCCTCTTCTTCGGCCCGGCAGACGCTTCCTGTCCGGCACCGGATTTTGTCAGGTCATCCTTTGCCTTCGGGCTCTCAATCCTGCACGTCGCCTCATCCGGACCTGCCGCCGCCGGACTGTCGGCCACTGCAGCCTGCCCTCCGCCGGGCTCCGCCGCCGGCGCAGCTTCCGGCCTGGCAGCCTGTGCAATGATCGCCTCAAATCCCGCCGTCGAGCCGTCTGCTCCAGCCATCGGCCTCCCATCGCTGCCGGAGAGCCCCCTCTGTCCGGAGGTGCGCCAGGACAGCTCGATCTCCTCGTACTCCTCCGCCGCCCGGATCTTCTGCGCCTCCTCGAAGATGCTCTGCACCTTTTTGGTCGTCGGGCTGCTGCCCAGGAGCAGGGCAATCTCCTCCGCCTCCAGGCCCAGCTCCGCAGCCAGAGGCACGGCCCTGCGCTTGTCGGCCAGCAGCAGTCCGAAAAAGCCCATCAGCTCCGCCCGGACGAAGGCGGTTGAGACATGGCATCGGGCTCCTATCTTCCTGGCAGCGCTGTCTCTCACAGCCCGGGCCTTCTTGGTCTGGCCCATGCGCCTCCAGAGGCTGGGCGGCCGGAAGGCCACATAGCCGTGCCGGGGCGCAGCCTTGGCCGCGGACACTCCTCCCGTCATGAGAAAGCCGGCATAGCGCCACATCCCGTAGTTCTGCCTCCTGCTCACCCGTCCCAGGAATACGTCGGCCCTCGCCAGCCTCTCATATCCCTGCCACAGGTCCTGCCCGGCATAGGCCAGGGGCAGGTTCTCATCCACCCAGTTGATGAGGTCCTCCGGGCTCTCATCCAGGTCGTAGGACGCGGCCAATGCCTCCTGGGCGTTCTTGCCTTTGAAAATGACCTCCAGCACCTTGAAGATGGATGACTTGGTGTCCCTCTCCGCCGTGGCCACGTCCTCCAGCCGCACGGACTCCTGACCCTGGGCGGCGGCCTGAAGATCGTTTACCGCCGAGCGCATGTCGCCTCCGGACCGCTCGGCAATGGCCATCAGGGCATCGGGATCGCACTCCACCGCCTCCGTTCGGCAGATCTCCCGCAGGGCCTGGGCGACTGTGGTGGCCCGCATGGAGCGAAACTGTATGCCCTTGACGGCATCTCTCAGCGGCTTTTCTATCTCGTAGTACTCGTTGGCAATGAGCAGCACCGGCTGGGACGTCCCCCGAACCAGACGCAGCATGGCTGCCGCTCCCCCCCGGTC
>DAOPZB010000219.1:0-2659 GCA_035353195.1 Methanothrix sp.
TGGTGCACGGCAACCGGGGCTTTTGCAACATCAACAACATGGCCATCATGGTCGATTACCTGAGGAGTAAGTATGGCCACAAGAGGATTGCCGTCATCGATACCGATGTGCATCACGGAGACGGCACCCAGGAGATCTTCTGGCATGACCCCGATGTGCTGTGCATCTCCTTCCACCAGGATGGGCACACCCTCTATCCCGGCTCAGGATTCGTCAATGAGATGGGCGGGCCTCAGGCTCTGGCCCGCACCCTCAATGTGCCGCTGCCTCCGGGCACCACCGACGAGGGGATTCACTATGTGCTGGATAACCTCATCCTGCCCATACTGGACGAGTTCAAGCCGGACCTGGTGCTTAACTCCGCCGGCCAGGACAACCACTACACCGATCCCCTGGCCAACATGCGCTTCTCAGCCAACGGCTACGCCCGGCTCAACGAGAAGCTGGCCCCCGACCTGTGCGTCCTCGAGGGCGGCTATGCCGTGGAGACGGCTTTGCCTTATGTGAACACGGGGATCATTCAGGCCATGGCCGGCCTGGACTACTCCCATGTGAAGGAGCCCGACTTTGTTCCGGGCCGCTTCGTCCAGTCGGCGGAGATGAAGAGGGAGATAGAGCACACCGTGTCCCAGGTGATGAAGATCTGGCAGGAGAGGGATGAGCTGGTGGCAGCAGCCCTGGAGGGCATGGGCGAGTTCTATAGGAGAAAGAAGCGCATCTTCTACGATACCGATATGATCAACGAGAACCAGGAGGAGGTGGTCAGGCTCTGTCCGGACTGCGCCGGGTACATGACGATCAACACCTCCGCCCAGCGGGGCTACGGAGTGCTCAACAGCGCCTTTTGCGTGGCCATTCCCCGCGGGGCCTGCTCATCCTGCCGGGAGGACGCCCAGGAGGAGTATGCAGAGCACCTGGACGACCGGAGGGTCGGCTATGTGCTGATGCAGGACAAGGACAGAGACAAGTTCAAGTTCTGCAACAATATGACCCATACCGAGAAGGGCTATTGATGGCCATCTGATTTCGGACGGGAAGCAGAGCCGGGAAAAGTGAGACATTCTCAAGTGAGGCGGAGATGACAGGGCAAGATGAGTTGCTCTCTGCCGCCGCTGCCGTAAGCGCGGCCAGTCTGGAGCAGGCGGCGGCTGCCGTGGCGGAGGGCTGCCGGGAGCTGTCCCGCTGGGCGGGGCTCTTCTCCTGCCGCCTGGAGGGCCTCGCCCCCGGAGAGGAGCACAAATTCGCCCGCGCCTTCTCGCTCACCATGCTCGGCCACCTGCCCGCCCGGCCCGCCACCTGCCCCTTCTGCATCCAGTACGGCCAAAATCGAGCCTGCACCGGCTGCGGCTATGCCGCCACGCACGGCCGCTGCGACGACGATGCATCTTCATTCAGCGTTTTCATCGAGGCATTCCAGGAGCTGGGCAGGGTCATCTACCAGGACACTGAGGGGCAGCCCATGCAGAGAGAGGAGGCAATCGCCGCCCTGAGTAGGAGCATCTCTTCTGCCCAGGAGAGGGCAGGGAGGATGGAGGCAGAGGCTGAGGTGTTGGGAAGGCAGGGAGGCGAGCCGGGGCATGGGACAATGCGGCTCATGGTGCTGAAGAAGGAGTATCTGGCGGAGATGATCGGGTTGATTGCCTTCGAGCTGCTTTGCTCGGAGGTGGAGGCGCAGGCCCGGCGGGTGGAAGAGGCGCTGGAGAGATACTGGTAGCATTCCGATTTAGCCGGTCGCTGCTATGATTCGGCTGTTATTATAATGTATATAATATTCTCCAGGCGGGCCGGGTTCATCGGCTTTGCACCCCCAGAAAAATGCACCGCCCGCGCTTGGTTGAATGCCTTTCCTACGTCTGCGTGAAATCAATTGATCAGGATCTACACGACCTGCTTGCAGTGGGCGCCGCGCGCGGTTAAACGCGCGGAGTGGTGACGGGGGACCCCTCAGCGCCGGGGAGGCTTCTGTTGATTGGCAGCTTGCGGTTTGATGGATCGATGAAATTGCACTTTCGGCTTTCTTGGATCCACGCATCTGATGCATCTCCCTGTTTTCCGGAATCAGCAAGTTCGTACAGGCTGCCCAGGCGCGGGGCACGCTCCGGGCGCGCAGGCTAACGGTCACACGCGCGAGAGGGATGAATAACATTTGTGGAGTATTCGCATTCATAGGCTATTACTGAAGGAGGAGAAAGCTCGCTATATCCCTAAATTCTAATATCATTGATCGCCAGGATACGGCAATGGCCAGCCGCCCGCAGGTCCCCGCGCGCACGTGCGGGAGCGCTCGGGCAGACGAGGGGGCGCAGTTTTTATCATCTCTGGAACTGCTACGAGTACTGCTATGAGTCAGAACGCCAACATTAATTTGGCTGGACGTCCGATAGAAGAAGAGATTAATTTTATCAACTTGTTGGATCGACTACCTCTATGAAGTCTAACCGCTTGAAGGCTCGGTCATGCGTCATGAGCTTCCTGGTTCCAATCTCCTCCATCGAGGCAAGGATAGTAGCATCGCGTCCACCAATTCCAGTTTGTGAGTACTTCGCCAGATACTCAACCGATTTTCTGGCAAGATATTGGTCAAAGTCGACCATCTCCATAGGGTATGTGTAGTCCCGAAAGTATTTCGCACACGCTTTACCCCTGAACCCGTAACACG
>DAOPZB010000220.1:0-2614 GCA_035353195.1 Methanothrix sp.
GTGGACGGCGGCTATACGGCGCAATGAAGTGGCTTTGATTGGGCTGTCTCTCATGAGCATATGGTATCAAGAGGTACCTTCAAGCAGAGGGTGAATTATCCCCCCCTGTATGATTACCTGTATGATTATCTTCGCAGTGCTCAGATCGACTTGAAATAGCCTTAAGCCAGTCTCATCTCAGTTCTCCGGAGTGTTCAAGAAACGCTCTTTCGCCATCCTCGAAGGGTAGGGCACTCTGCGATCTATGTAGCTAAGCGGTGAATAAAAAAAACAAGCGTTTCGCAGGGCGTGTGTCTGGCAACGGATATAGATGTTGGGAATCTGCGTTCCCTATGAGGCGTTAACCTCTCCTTGCGAAACCGTCGTTTCCATTTAAGCGTCCATTAGACCATTGAAGTCGTTTGAGACGGCAATAGAAGGAACGGATTGATCTGGGAGAAAATAAAATGAACAAGGATAATTATACTGCAAAAGCTCGGTTCTACCTCGATTTCTTATGCAATGTGAAACCGAATAGGCGGACGGGATCATTGGGAAATCGTGACGCAACGGATTTCTTTGCAAATACCGTCCGTGCCTATGGATATGAAGTTGATGCCACTCCTTTTGAGTGCCTGGACCATATATGTAATGGCGCAATATTGTCCCAGGAAGAAGCTTACGAGGTCTATGCAAGTCCCTATACAATGGGCTGCGATGCCCTGGCGGAACTGATCGCCGTCTCAACGATAGAAGAGCTGGAAAACATCGACTGCGAGGGAAAAATTCTGCTGATTAAGGGCGCAATATGCAAAGAGCAGTTGATGCCGAAGAATTTCGTCTTCTACAATCCAGAGCATCACCAAAAGATAATTGCCCTTTTGGAGAGCCGCAAGCCAGCGGGAATAATCACCGCTACCGAGAAAAAACCGGAACAGGCTGGGGCGTTATACCCATTTCCGCTAATCGTCGACGGAGATTTCGATATCCCAAGCGTTTACTGTAAGGATATCGTGGGAGACATCCTGGCGATAACGCATGGTCTATTTCGGCTTAAGATCGATGCCATCCGGATTTCATCGAGGGCTACAAACATAATTGCCCGGCTAAACTCCAATGCACCGAGAAAGGTTGTTATCACTGCACACATCGATGCATACGAAGGCTCCCCCGGTGCTTCAGACAACGCATCTGGCATAATCGTATTGCTCCTTTGTGCGCAGATGCTATCTGACTATCGTGGAGAGAACTGCATTGAAATCGTCGCTTTAAATGGCGAAGACCACTATAGTGCGGGCGGCCAGATGGATTATCTGAAGCGATACGGAACTGAAATGCCCAAAATCATGCTTGCCATTAACATCGATGATGTTGGCTATAAAATTGGGAGAACAGCATACTCATTCTACGAATGCCCTCTTTCGCTTGAGAAGAAGGCTGAAGATGTCTTTTTGCGATTCAATAGCCTAGCGTCTGGCGAGCAATGGTTTAATGGAGATCATATGATTTTCGCGCAGAATCAGGTTCCATCCATGGCCTTCACGTCTGAGCGTATGGCCGACCTGATGAAGACTGTGACCCACACCTCCCTGGATACGCCTGATCTCATTGACTGCTATAAGCTGGTTGAGGTTGCAGAGTCACTGAACGCATTAGTGAGATCGATTTAAGAAGGGATTGGAAAGGAATCAGAAATGAAATGCTTTAATCACTTGAATGGACAGCATTTGCAGATTGAAGATGCCCGTATCTACTTTGAGACTGCAGGAAATCCAAATGGCCAGCCTCTTTTGCTGCTTCATGGTGGCCTTGGTTCTATAATTGACTTCAATGGCATTCTCGAAAGACTTCCATCGCAATTTAGCTTTATCGGTATCGACCTTCGTGGACACGGAAGGTCCACAACAGGATCGGCGAGATTGAGCTACGCACGATATCAGTCGGATGTCGAAGCTGTATTGACTTACCTGAACATCTCTTCTGTTTCAATCATCGGATTTAGTGATGGCGGCATCGTCGGCTATCGGATGGCCGCGGAGGAGAACTCGAAGGTACAAAAGCTCGTTACATTAGGCGCCCAGTGGCGCCTCAAAGAAGATGATCCCTCATTCTCTATGCTGGCTGGTCTGACCGCTGATATGTGGATGGAGATGTTTCCCGATTCCGTGAGGTACTATGAAAAAGTAAATCCCAATCCTGATTTCAATGCCCTGGTGGAAAAGGTTGTGGGACTATGGACGGACTTAGGGCCAACCGGCTATCCAGGAGAAGCGGTTCAGATTATCAAATGCCCTCTGCTGATTGTTCGTGGTGATGACGACGAGCTGCTCTCTTTGAGAGAGGCGGGCGAACTGCGCAGCCTTGTCAAAGGCTCGGGACTGCTCAATATTCCGTTTGCAGGCCATGAGGTTCACAAGGATTCGCCCGATATCTTCGCCATTGCGGCAGATGATTTCCTCACACAGCCTCGTTAAAGGCAAAGCGAAACCCAATCAAGCGCTTGAGCCTACATGATCTGCCTCTTGCAGTATTTCATAAGAGCAAAGAAAGACGGATATGACCAAAGTACTGCGAGATGCCATGCGTTCACATGCCGCAATGCCTAAATTGTCGGCATGCGAGGAAGAGAACACAA
>DAOPZB010000221.1:0-2372 GCA_035353195.1 Methanothrix sp.
TTATTTAGCAGCTTTTGAAGACCATATCTTTATTGAATCATCAAATCTTCTTTTGAGTTCTGAAAATTCTTCATCGCTGATGCAATATGGTTCAATTTCCAGGCCGCTCAAAAGGTCAATCCTGGCCTCATTGAGAATGCAGTTCAGCAATGCACGAACCTCAAACCAGTCATAATCTATGCCCTGATCAATTAGCGCCTTTGTGAATTGAGGACAGACATATGCAATGCACTTAGGCGTCTTATGTGTTCCAAGAACGCAGCCTTTATCGCTAGAATATGGGCACCCTCTATCTGAGTCGCCTTCTCCATAAATCCTCAGTCTTTCTTCATCCAGCTCCCTGCAGCCATAATAATTTTTTGGATATAATACTATATTTTCATTGCAGCAGCCATTACAGGTTGTGCCATAGTTTTCCCTGCAAAATCCAATACCCTCAAAAAAAGAATGAAGCAATGACTCCATCTCAAGATACCTGCCCAGGGATCTGCTTGAAATGCTGGCTATATTCGCAGTCATAATATTATCATTATAGATCATGCTCAAAACATATAAACATATCCATAGCAGTTCATCTGGATTTCCTCAGTCTCAATGCCGATCAGCAGGGCCAGGGCAGGACCCCGCAGATCGAATACCTCACTCTTGCACCCAATGCCGTTACTTGAGCAGCCCGTACCACGGTCTCTCCGGCTGTCCGATGAGATCGATATAAATGTGCTTTGTCATCGTATATTCATCAAGCACCATAGTGGAAAGGTCCTTGCCCCAGCCAGATTCCTTGCAGCCGCCC
Organism: Methanothrix sp.; assembly: GCA_035353195.1. GTDB lineage: Archaea > Halobacteriota > Methanosarcinia > Methanotrichales > Methanotrichaceae > Methanothrix. The sequence continues at coordinate 794 of DAOPZB010000221.1, forward strand.
CAGGGTGTCTCGCAGAAGATGATGAGATGCTCGTTTATCCACACGGTCCCAGCCGTTATCTGGCTCGCCAGAACGAGTGCTCTGCGCACATCCTTTGTCCAGATGGACGCCGAAAGCCCGTATCTGGTATCATTTGCCAAAGCCACTGCCTCCTCAGGGGTTTTAAAGCGCACCAGTCCGACCACAGGACCGAATATCTCCTCCCGCATGAATCTCATGCTGTTCGTGCAATCTCCGAAGATTGTAGGAGCTACAAAAAACCCGTTTCTCGTGTCCGGAGTATCGGGACGCTCGCCTCCTGAGAGAAGCTTTGCGCCATCCTGTTTAGCTATTTTTATGTATTCTTCCACTTTATCGCGATGGGCTCTATAGGCCAGCGGTCCCATGACAGTTCCCATGTCAAGAGGATCGCCATATCTGAGCTGTCTGGAGGCAGCTACAAATTTTTTGCTGAATTCGTCATATCTGGATTCATGAATGTAGAACCTGCTTGCTGCTGCGCATACCTGGCCGGAATTGAAGAAAGCGCCAAAAACCGCCCCGGCTACAGCAGAATCAACATCCGCGTCCTCCAGGACTATGAACGCATTCTTGCCTCCAAGTTCGAGGCCTACCTGCTTGACGGTCTCGCTTGCAAGCCCCATGATCCGTTTCCCCGTCAGGGTGTCTCCGGTAAAGCCTATCTTTGCGACATCAGGATGCTTTACCAGGGCCTCGCCAACAGTCTCTCCCGGTCCGGTCACTACGTTCACCACTCCCGCCGGGGCCCCTGCCTCAGTCGCCAGCTCAGCAAGCTTCAGCGTGGTGAGTGGCGCAATGGATGGCGGCTTGACGATGCAGGCATTGCCTGTAACGAGTGCTGCCCCCAACTTCCATACCACCATGAGGGCAGGGAAGTTCCATGGTGTGATCAAACCAACCACCCCAAGTGGCTCACGAACAGTCATGGATGCGCACCATGGGCCAACAGGCAAAGTCTCACCCGTCATGCCGCGGGCCACCCCAGCAAAGTACTCGAATTGCTCAGCAGCAAGTGGCACGTCGAAATTCATGGTCTTCCTGATCGGCGACCCATGCTCCATTGTCTCAAGCCTCGCAAGCTCCTCCTTATGGGCCATTATGAGCTGTGAAAGCCTGAGCAGCACCTTTGACCTTTCGCCAACCGTTTTGATGGCCCATCCTCTCGCAGCCTCAACAGCAGCCCTTACTGCGGCATCAACATCAGCAGGCCCGCATTTGGCTGTATGTGCTACCACAAGACCGGTTGCAGGATTAATCACCTCGGCGGTCTCTCCGCTTTCCGCGTCAACCCATTTTCCACTAATATACGCTCCATATTGCGAAATCATGATCTATCCTCCCTGTCTTAGTATTCGGCAATTATGCACATTCATTCGTCAATGCTTCAAGTATTCATTGGTTCTCAGAATCTCACAAAAGCCATCCACTTCAGCGGCGGACTGTTATCTGCAAAGCATTGGCAACTTAGCAGGAGAAGCGATTTTGTTTTTATTGATAAATCCTTTTGCGAAGATATTTATACCAACATAGGGAATGATATTGGCATGAGAGGGCTCAC
>DAOPZB010000222.1:0-2371 GCA_035353195.1 Methanothrix sp.
TGTCTCGCGAAAGTGGGCGAGAGGCTGGGTGAATCCTGACCTTCTCCCCCTGACCAGGCAAAGTCGCCCCTCGCCATAGTAATCATATGCATGTGAATATTTATGTCTTTTTCTCAAAATAGTATTACTAATACATCCCTATTAATTATCAAAATATCCCTGAGAAAAAGATTTGATTGGCTGGCCTGCCTCATCCCCTCATGAATTTGTCCCAGCCCTGGTAGTGGCTCTTGAGGACCTCGCAGATGTCCTCCATCATGGCGAATGGGATTCCGACCACGACGACCTCGTCCTCCAGGCCGGAGTTTCTGGCTGATCCATCGCAGCCCAGGGATATGTTCACCTCTCCTTTCAGGTAAGGCGAGGCTGTGGCATCCACGCAGAATGACTGGATTCCGGCGGTATTGAAGCTGGCTCTGCCGCCCTTTTTGAACATGACAGCCTGCACAATCCTGCGGGCCACCAGAGGATTTCCCACCAGTATGACCACATCCGGGTTTATGGTCATCTTCTCCAGTGGGGCGACGTAGGTTGCAATGACGCTGCCAGGAAACAGGCGCGGCATGTTGGCTGCGATGCTGCTTCCTATCTCCTTGCTCTCGCATTTGTGCAGCTTGTCCATGTACAGAGTTCCGCTGGAGATGTTCTCAGGACACAGCACGAGACCTATGCCAGCGGCTCCGCCCTTGCAGGCATGGCTGTCTGCGCGAGCAAAAAAGCTCTTTCCTTCCCGTCGCGCACCCTGTATCATGGAGCAGTAATGAAGCGGCTTTTCCATTGGGGCGAGGTCCTTTGGGATCTGCTCTTCGCTTTTGAACAGCTTGACGCCCACGACGTTCTCATTAATTCCCAACGAGGCTTTCAATACGCCTGCCATCTCTTCCAGATTCATCGAAACACACCGCCTGTGAGATGGATATGATGACATTAGCCATTTGCGCTCTGAGGCAGGGAATAAGGGCCAATTGAGAATGGCTTTGTGGCAGAATCAAAAAAATAGGGAAAAAGAGAAGATGAGGATTTCTGCAGCTCAGGCCTCTTCCGGATATTTTGCGATGGTATTTCCAGAGGCGTCCATCAGGGTTGCCACATCTCCGTCATTGTTCCAGATGGAGGAGCTGCGGTTCCAGTAGAGGTCCTCTTCTGTGTCGGTTCCGGTGCCAGTGTGGATCTTGATGGCCGCACCGGCCTTGAGGCTGATATCCGGGAACGAGTAGCTGTGGTTCTGTGCATCCTCAAGAGTCCAGCCAGTCAGACTTGCGTCTGCAGATCCGAGGTTACTGATCTCCACCCATTCTTCATTCAAATTATCTTTTTCAGGACTTGTGGCTGCAAAATTGACGCTGGTTATGGCTATTCCACTTTCATCTGCGCCCTGTACCAGTGCTGCCCCCATGAAAAGGAGGGCGAGGGCAATTAATGCTCCTGCAAACAATCGATTTTTCATCTATTATTCACCTGTTACTCAATTCCAGTTCTGATTTTGAATTAGAATCAGTTTTAAGAATATAAATTTTTCGAAAGAGTTCATGGCATTCAAGATTTTATTGATTTGATTTTAAAATTATAATTTTCATAGATTCTCGTTCATCTAAAACCCAAACGCATTTCCGGTTATTGCGGATGACGATGGCTGCCAAATCCGTCCTTTCGCGGCCTCCTCTTCACCTCACCACCGTCCCGCCGATGGCCAGGAAGAAGAGAATGGAAAACAGCGCCCCCAGCACCCTCTCCGCTATGAAGAAAGCCCTGACGTGGCTGGCGAGCCTCCCCTCAAACACCGGCATTGCAGGAGGATCGACGAACAGCCTCGTGCCTGAGAGAAAGACCGTCGCGCTGAAGAGCAGGGCTATGCCCAGTGCGCGAAGCTCGCCAGGCCAGCGGCGCTGCCCGGACGTCTGCCGCGCGCCCTCCGGGCCGTAACGCTCCCACAGGCCCCTGTGATTTCCGTTGCATAGCCCAAAGGCCCGCCAGATGAGAGCAAAGAGCAGAACGGTCCCGGCAGACCACAGCAGCGGCAAAATGGGCTTCTTTCCGTAGCCGTAGGTGTACTGCAGCCCCAGGTCGATCCACTTCCTGGCCCCTTCCTCCCAGATGGGCATGGAGTGATACCCGCCTCCCCAGTCCTGATCGCGGTGCAGCCGCCGGTACTCGTAATAGCAGGCGTCGTAGTCTTCGAGATAGCCAAGCTTCTTGAAGTTCTCAAGGAGGGTAAGGTAGGCTGCATCGTCATACCCAAGCTCCTTGATGCTCTTCCAGCGAACATAAAGCCGGTCGTACTTCGCGCGGGTCAGGAAGAGCGGGCCGTCGAAGACCGCGCCCTCGAAGAGAGCGTCATCCTTGAAAATGCTGCTGTTGAAGCTTGTGCTGT
>DAOPZB010000223.1:0-2360 GCA_035353195.1 Methanothrix sp.
GGTCAGGGAGTCCCTGGCCAAAAATATCAGCCTGGATGGCAGCATCCTGGAGGAGTTGGCCGGCCACTGGTCCTGGATGGTGCGGGCGGCGGTGGCGAATAATCCCAACACGCCCGCCGGGACGCTGAAGAGGCTGGCGGATGACCCGGACCAGAGCGTGCAGAAGGCGGCGCGGGGGAGGGTGGGATGAACGGAAAAGGTGCTGCAACTTCTCCGCCGGCACCTACCACTTGCCTCCACCGTGGGATCCGCCGCCCATGTGTCCTCCGCCGAAGCTATCAGAACCTGATCTGCCAAAGCCGGAATTGCTCGTGGCCGTATGACGTGCCTCCCGGATGGCCCTGTCAACTTCTCTCTTATGGTGCTCCTGGCCTTTCTCGATATTGACATTCATTCTTGTCATGATCAGGAAGAGGTCGATATTATTCAATTTTCCTGAACCGTAATCCTGAGCCTGGTCATACTCTGCCCTGGCTGCCTTCAATTCCTCATTCGCAGCTCCCAGTGGCTTCATCTTCTTTTCAGCTTCCTCTAAAGTCCTTTTCATCTTTGCCAGCATCTCATCCGAATTCTGGCCCTCAATCTCCTGGGCAATCGCCCTGTCTCTCACGGCATCTCTGCTCACCTGCTCCAGTGCATCCCGAATTGCCGTCAGATCCTCATGCAGGGCAATCCAGTCCAGTGTACTTTGCGGCTGGGAGGCCATGGACAGAGCCTCTTGATAATTGCGCCGGGCGGTCTCCAGGTTCATTCTGGTGGCTATTGATATCTGATCCCCTGCTATCTCCTTTTCAGCCTGTGAAAAGGCGGCATCTAGTCCTGCTAGAATCGCCGGGCATTCCTCCTGGGCTCTCCTGGCCTCGGCAAGCCTGCTCACCGGAGCGTCTGCATTTTTCAGGGCCTTCTCGAAGCTCACTTCCAGGTCGGTTATCTGGCTGTCTGCCGCTCCGGCGGAGAGCAGGCCCTTTTTGGCGGTCTTTTCGGCATTGGACAGCTCCAATTCCAGTTGGTTATGGTCGACGAGGCCCAATGCGTCTTCTGCGTTCTGCCAGATGGATGGAACATAAATTGCCTTCAACTCTTTGAGTGCGTCGAGGGCAGCGGTCTCCCTGTTCACCAGCTCATCTAGCCTCTTTTTCAGCTCGGCAATCCTTTTGTTGTTCTTGCCTGACAGCAAATGTCTTCGAATGGCCTGAACCAAGAGAAACGCCAGAAGGAAAAGGGCAATCGCATATCCGACAAACTTGAAGAAGAGGCCGTTGAAACCTGGATTGCCGATGTCGTCTTTGGAGGACGGCGAAGTGGGCGATGAACCCGGGCGGGAATAGGGGGAAGAAGGCGGCGTTGCTGAGGCATTATTAGCGCTTGACGTCCGGTATGCGGCATCAAAATGGCGGATGAGGCTTCGCGTCCCATCGATAACGCCCTGGTCCGGCCGGCCTGCTCGGAACTGGGGGATGATGACATCGTCTACGATCTCCTGAACCTGTTCATCGCTTATCTTTTCGGACAGTCCGGCTCCGGTCTCGATCCAGATGTCATGGGACTGCATGGCCACCAGAAATATGATGCCATTGTCCTTGCCGCGCTTTCCCACGCCCCAATAATTGGCGATATTCACTGCATAGTCCTGGGGGCTCTCGCTGCCAATGGAGTCTACTGCAACCACAGCAATCTCAATTGTGGTGCGGTTGTCGAAATCGCGTATCTCCTGGTCCAAAGCAGATGCCTGTGGCGCAGATAGGATCTGTGCGTAGTCATTTACATATCCGACGAAGTTGGGATAGTCGGCAGCCAGTGCGCTCTGAAACGAAAAAAGAATTGCCATCAAGAGAATGAAACCGCATATTTTTCTCAGGAAAATATCAGCCATATCAGATCATCCCGCATCTCTCATCCTGAAGATATACGTGCACTACATATTTAATAAACCTGCGCAGTTATCCGGCTACCCGTACCAATAGTATTAATATTCGCAAAGCAGAGTCGCAGCACATGAAGACGATTATGATTCTCTTAAGCCTGCTGGCGGCGGTCTCGCTCGCCTCTGCATACACCCCGGAACAGAATGCCACCATCGAGGGCGTGCGCCTCTCCTTCCAGCTCGGCCAGTCCTACGAAAAGGCTGTGCAAGGCCAGGATATCCCAGCTTTCAACGCCCTGGTCGAGCAGTGGAATGCCTGGGTGGTCAGAAACTTCGGAGAAGATGCGACTCTGCTCATGAAGAGCATGACCGTGCCATCCAGCCTGCAAAAGCCCTATATCGCAGCCAACAATAGCACGGGCGGCATAGTCCATGAGATGGACAGCACTGAGAAATACACCACCAACGACATGAACCAGATGTCCGATTACGCCAT
>DAOPZB010000224.1:0-2248 GCA_035353195.1 Methanothrix sp.
GATTGGTGAGGAAGTCGAAGATCACTCCCTCTTCCATGGCGTTCTCCACCTCCTCAAGGCGTGCGGGCATCTCTTCCCGAGAGCGGCGGTAGATTATGTGCACCTCATCTGCTCCCAGGCGCAATGCCGATCGGGCGGCGTCCATGGCCACATTTCCTCCTCCCACCACGGCCACCTTCTTGCCCTTTTTAATGGGGGTGTCATAATCTGGGAACTTGTAAGCCTTCATCAGGTTGACCCTTGTGAGGTACTCATTGGCGGAGTAAATGCCGCTCAGGTTCTCGCCTGGGACATTGAGAAATCGTGGTGCCCCGGCGCCGATCCCCAGGAATACGGCATCGTAGTCGCCCTTTAGAAGCTCATCTATCTGGACCTGTTTGCCCACCACAGAGTCCAGCTCCAGCTCAGCGCCGAGGGACTTGACATACTCGATCTCCGAGCGGACGATCCCCTTGGGCAGGCGGAACTCGGGAATGCCGTAGACCAGGACTCCTCCGCCCTCGTGCAGGGCCTCGAAGATGGTGACCTTGTGGCCCATTCTGGCCAGGTCTGCAGCGCAGGTGAGCCCTGCGGGACCGGAGCCCACAACAGCAGCGCTCTTGCCTGAGGGAGGCAGCAGCTCGCAGGGCGGGCACTTTTTCGTCACCCGCTCCCAGTCGGCCACAAAGCGCTCCAGGCGACCTATGGCTATGGGCGCGCCCTTCTTTCCAAGAACGCAACGGCTCTCGCACTGCACCTCCTGGGGACAGACCCGGCCGCAGATTCCGGGGAGGCTGTTTTTTCCTTTTAGAGATAATGCCGCTCCGGGCATATCACCATCCCGCAGGGCGAGGATGAATTCGGGGATGTTCACTCCCACGGGGCAGCCTTCAACGCATTTGGGCTTCTTGCACTGGATGCACCTGTTGGCCTCTAGAGCCGCTTGCTCTGGAGTGTAGCCCAGGGCAACCTCCTCGAAATTGCTCCTCCTCTTCTCTGGAGATTGCTTGGGCATCTCCACCCGGTTTAACTTCAACTTTTCTGCCATTTCTTCCACACCGCGCCTCAGAGGCTATGATCTCTTAGCGCTGAGCATCGCCCTGCTATATAAAAAAGATTTTCCTTTCAGAGCAACCTACTAATACGATCAATCCGCATCATCTTCTGGTGCGGTCGGGAACATGTCGGAGTTCAAGCTTGCCAACGATGGGCGAGAGGTTGTGGTCTTGAAGGGATCGACAATTCCAGAAGCGGCCCAAAAAGCTGGCTTTTATGCGCTAGCGCTCTATGCCGCTGCGCCAAAAAGTCCCCGGCGGGAGTGGTCTATTCGCTGAATAAAGTTCGAGGAGGCTAGATGTACGAGATAGTAACCAAGGAGACAGTGGCTCCCAATATCATCCATATGAAGTTCAAGGCGCCCAAGATCGCCAGCAGCGCGAAGCCCGGTCAGTTTGTGATCATCAGGGTGGACGAGAAAGGGGAGAGGATTCCCATGGGCCTTGCCGGCTGGGACGAAAAAGAGGGAACAGTAGATATCGTCTTCTATGTCCTGGGAACCAGCACTGCAAAGCTATCCACCATGTGTGAAGGCGATTCTCTGGCCAACATCGCCGGCCCCCTGGGCAAGCCCTCGGAGATCGAGAACTTCGGCCGGGTGATATGCGCCTGCGGCTGCTTCGGCGTGGGGCCCTCGCTACCACTGGTCAAGGCCCTCAAGGAGAAAGGCAACTATGTCATCACCGTGGTGGAGGGCCGGGGCCCGGATTTCGTCTTCTGGACGGACAGGCTGGGAGAATTCAGCGACGAGGTTCATGTGGTGACAGGCTGCGGCAAGACCGCCTGGGCCAATGACTTCATCGAGCAGGAGCTGCAATCCGGAAAAAAGATCAACAGGATCTTCGCCCACGGCTGTCCCTTTATGATGAAGGTCTCCTCGGATGCATCTCGTGCTGCGGGAGTGGACACGACTGTGAGCCTGACTCCGATCATGGTTGACGGAACGGGGATGTGCGGAGCCTGCCGGGTGGAGGTGGGAGGAGAGACCAAGTTCGCCTGCGTGGATGGGCCGGAATTCGAGGGGCACGATATTAACTGGGATGGGCTGGTACTGAGGCTGCGCCAGTTGATACCGGAGGAGGACAAGTCCTTCAACATTTGGGAGAGAGACAACTGGCATAAATTGATGGACTGCCGGCATAAGAAGAGCTTCAACCCTGCAAAGAGAATGAGCGTCGAGGAGATAGAGCATACCGAGGCCAACTGCAAGCTG
>DAOPZB010000225.1:0-2220 GCA_035353195.1 Methanothrix sp.
TTGCACTCAAGCTCGCTTATCTCGGCGACAATTACTACGGCTTTCAGCGCCAGCCCGATCGGGTCACAGTGGATTCCGAGGTCAGGAAAGCCCTGGCCCAGATCGGCATCATCCACGGCGACTTCTGCTATGCCGGGCGCACGGACCGGGGCGTCTCCGCTTTAGGCCAGGTGATCGACTTCTGGGTCGATGAGGATAAGGCCAAGCTGACCCGCCCTCGCTGCGTCAACGGCCGGCTGCCCCGGGACATCTGGACCTGGGCCTGGGCAGTCGCCCCGGTGGGCTTTTCCGCCCGCTGGAACGCCCAGTGGCGGGAGTATCGCTACCTGCTCTGGCATCCGGGCCTTGACCTCGATGCCATGCGATCAGCCGCACAGCTCCTGCTGGGCCAGCACGACTTCAGAAACTTCTCCTCGGCCAAGGTGGACACGGTCAAGACGGTGCAGAAGCTGGAGATTCGGGAGGAGGCAGGACTCTGTATCTTCGACATTCGGGCGGACGGATTTCTCTGGAATATGGTGAGAAAGATCGTGGGGGCTATCGAGAAGCTGGGGGCAGGGCAGAAGGATATGGCGTGGTTTTCGGAGCTATTGCGCCCGGAGAGCAATCACGGCGCGCCCACCGCCCCGCCGGAGGGTCTGATGCTCATGGACGTGGGCTACGAGGGGCTGGACTGGCAGGTGGACGAGTACTCCCGGGCCCGGGCGGCGGCGGCTTTAGCGGCTACAGTGCAGAAGAGGATGGCCGGGGCGATGGTGGCCAGGGAGATGAAGCGGGCGATGACGGTGGAGAGGATTTAGTCGCCCACCAGTTAGGGAGAGCAAAACTGCTTGCTATATTCCTAGACGGTTTCACAAGTCGTATGCATTGATGTAAAACATCGTACCTTGGAAATAAGAAAATGGAACTTACAAGAGAGCTATTCATTCAAAAAGGATTTGCTACACAATGGATCTTAGGTATAAGTTCCATTTAGTTTAAATTTAGCGAAGATGTGATTAATGATGTGATTATATGGTTACAGCTTTATCAATAAACGGCGTAGTTATTAGGTTGCCTGATGAGCGCTGGCTGCATATAACCGAATCACATTCAGAAATGCTGGCTATTATTCGGAGATCTTAGAGGCCATTGAAGATCCAAATTCAATCTATGAAGGATCTTCCGGCGAATATCTAGCCACGAAAGAATTGGGAATAAATAAATACATGGTAGTAGTATATAAAGAATCAAGTGATCTCGATGGTTTTGTTATCACTGCATTTCTGACAAGCAAAGTAAAGCAATTAGAGCGGAGAGGCAAAATATGGCCGCGATAGAAATTGATAGAGTCCGGGAATTGGTGCCCCATTTGCTGGATATTCCCCATAAAAAGGTCTGGGTGGATTATGATGAAGAGGCGGATGTACTTTATGTAAACTTCAAAAAGCCCAGTCACGCCGATGATAGTGAGCTTACAGATGACGATGTTATAATCCGGTATGAAAAAGGATCAATCGTCGGCATGACGTTCTTGAATGCCAGGAAAAGCCTTGCCGCAAAGACAATCTCATGAACTAAACCTAGGCCCGATTAAAATGACCGCACCATCCTGGCAGTACCATGAACCCGACCACCCCGGCGCCGACTTCGACGCCGAGGCTGGGTCATACGATCGCTATACGCAGAAGTTTCGAGATATTCAGGGAGAGATAAACGAGGTCCTCGATTGCCTCGACCTCCAGTCGGATCAGTGCCTCCTGGAGATGGGCACGGGCACCGGCGAGCTGGCCATCGCTGCCGCCCGCCACTGTCGCCGGGTCTACGCCGTGGACCTCTCCGCGGGGATGCTGGCCTATGCCGAAAAGAAGGCCCGGGCGCAGGGCGTCTCCAATGTCGAGTTTCTACAAGGGGGCTTTCTCAGCTATCAGCACCGGGGCGAGCCGCTCCAGGCCGCAGTCAGCCAGATAGCTCTACACCACCTGCCCGACTTCTGGAAGCAGATAGCCCTGCACCGCCTGGCCGCCCTCCTGCCGAAAGGGGGAAAGCTCTTCCTGCGAGATGTGGTCTACTCCTTTGATACCAAAAACCACGGGCCGTTCCTGGACGATCTCCTGGCCCAGGCGGAGAGGCAGGCGGGCAGCGAGTATGCCGGCCGCATCTGCAGCCATGTGAAGAGCGAGTACTCCACCATGGACTGGATCATGCGGGGAATGCTGGAGAGGGCCGGCTTTGAGGTGG
>DAOPZB010000226.1:0-2205 GCA_035353195.1 Methanothrix sp.
AGAGTTAAACTCTCTCGCCTTTATCCGACATTAGATGATTGACTAGACACTAGGGCCAAAGAAAAAGAAGGAATGCACGTAGCCGGATATAATGGGAGTACACAAGGTAGCATATCATATAGTGCTCTATAACTTCTTGTTTGCAAAGAACGGATGGGCGTAGACCGATCCCAACGCACCCAACGACCATTTTCCTTAATTTATATTATCCACTCAGGAACTTTTAAAAAAAAGCCTCCACTATTCCCGTCCATTAAGTTGTATTAGGATCTCTTGCGATGGAATGGGGACATTTTTTTTGTCTCTCAGCTATTCTTCTCTATTCTATGAAGCATAAGAAGGTTTTTAAAGGATAAAGGACTATTATTAGTAGTATACTTGAGAGATTATATCGTCATAAATGAGGAAGTTATTTAGCCTGTAGGGCTACTATTGATATCTGTTTCGCCTCGATATCTCCCTGGCTATCTGTTGGATTAAAATTCAAGGAGAAAATATAGTGAAAAAAACAATTTTGTGCGAGTGTGGAGAGTTTGTTCAGGGACATACTTTCAAGGATTACATTCCCACATCTATCAGCCCCTCCACTCCCACCTTCGGCCACTCGGCCTGCGGCCTGATCTTCGACCTGGTGGATGGGACCCTGCCCAAGAGGTTCTCCAGCCGCGTCCAGCTCAAGGGGATAGCCATGAGATTTGCGGAGATGAACAAGATGGAAGACAGCCGTGTGGGCCGCTTTCTCCTGGAGGTGGACCGGCTGAAGTCCAGGGGCAATTATAGCGACATTGACATCCTCATCGAAGCTCATAAAATAATCGAGGAGGAGCCCAACCGGTCGGCATATTAGGGACGGCGGATGAAATATGATGAATATGGCAGCAAAGGGTAAGAGAATAGCACGGCGATGAACAGGCCCCCGGCCTGCCCCAACCGGGCAAAGATGCTGCCGTCTCAAAGAGAGCCATTGTCCAGCCTGGCCAGGCCCCTGCATTGCCGGGGCTGTTCCCTGGGGCTGGGAGCCCTGAGTCCAAGCAGGTCGTCGGTCCGGCAGATGACGAGTACGAGCGCGAGGTCGACCAGGTGGCAGAGCAGCCAGTGAGCATGTCGGAGACGCCAGTCCAGTGGGCGTGTCCATCCTGCGAGAAGGACGAGCCGGTGCAGAGAGAGCCACTTGCAGTCAGGATCACGCCCCTGCACATTCCCCAGGCTCGGTTGGCTGAGGCGTGATACCCCGGCGGACCGGACGAGAGCGAAGGCAGGCTCGCCTTCTACTGCCAGCTCAGCGGCGCAGATGGCAGAGCCGGCGGCCAGAGCCGCAGGGTCGTTACATCCCGGCTTTGCGGACGTTTTCCAGGTGCTCTCTGCCGTGCACCCTGGCGATGTCCTCTGCCTCTGCCTGGCTCCAAAAAGCTCCTTTCTATTTTATGTATTTGCCTCTGTGTCTCTGCGCCTCTGTGGTTTAGCTAGCAAGTTGTTGGTGATTGAGCCTTATGCTACACAAGGAGATGGTCTCCAAAGCGCCAGTCCTGCCCTTTAAACATTGCATCATCCATATTAGCGCAGAAACTCTTAAATCATTATACTCTTAATACTTAGTATCATGAGCCTATTCATCAACAGAGACAAAGAGCTTGCCTTCCTTGAATCCGAATATGCAAGGGATTCGTCATCGCTGGTGATAATCTATGGCCGGCGGCGAGTCGGCAAAACCGAACTCGCCCTTAAATTCAGAGCAGGAAAGCCATCTGTCTACTATCTCTCCCAGAGATTCAACCTTGAGCAGCAGGTGGATGACTTTCTGGAGAAGGCATCTCTACAGCTCGGCATATACCAGCCGAAGATCACAAAATGGGATGAAGCCCTCAAGTTCATAGCCCAGCAAATAAAAGGCAAACCTGTTATTATTATTGATGAGGTCCCATACTTAATCGAGGGAAGTAGTGCAACGATGTCCTCATTTCAGTCGGCATGGGACCTTCATCTCAAAGATGCCAATGTCATGCTAATCCTCCTGGGCTCCAGCATTGGTATGATGGAAAATGAGGTTCTCGGATACAAATCTCCTCTGTATGGCAGACGAACCGGGCAGATCAAGGTGGAGCCTCTAAAGTTCGCCCATGTAGCTCAATTTTTCCCAAAAAAAGGTGCAGAAGAAATTGTGCAGATCTATGGCTGCCTTGGTGGAGTGCCGGCTTACCTCAACAA
>DAOPZB010000227.1:0-2164 GCA_035353195.1 Methanothrix sp.
CCTCATGGGCCGCTCCCGACTTGTCGATGACCCGGAACATGCCCTTCTTGATCTCAAAGCGGGCCACATTCTTGGGATCGAGGCCGAATTTGCCCTTGACCAGGCCGCTCATGAGAGCCTCGTAGTCGAAGTTCTCCATGCAGAAGAGGCCGACGAGCAGAGCAATCCTGTCCTGGCCGAACTGATAGGGCTCGTCTAAGAGCAGAACCTTGCGCAGCCCCTGAATCTGGCAGGGTGTGCCCACAAAGCCGATCTTCTTGAATCCCGCCTCCAGGGCCTCCTTGACGGCGAGGACGCTGTTGGTGATGGTGTACTTGGTGCCGGCGGCGGAGCGGACCTCGTCCGCAGTGGTAGCCACCCGGGCCACCGATCTCCACTCCTCATCACTGCCGGTGACTATGGCGCAGTCGATCATCCCCGACTCAAGGGCCTGTACCAGCAGCGCTGTGGCCACGCCTCCGTCCTGAGCGGCAGCCTGTGCGGGCTTGGCCTGGGCGGTGACGGCCTTTTTGTAGATTCCCAGGGCCTCATCGGCATTTCTCGTCCTGCCGAAGAGCTTGCTCTCCATCTCCGCCATGTCCAAAAACGTCCTGGGGCAGTAGGTGAAGCACAGTCCGCAGAGGGGATCGTAGTTCACCAGGGCGGGCCTGTTCTCCACATGCTCAATTCTGGGGCAGAAGGCCTCGCAGGTTCCGCAGCGACAGCAGATCTCCGGTTTTATAACCTTATACTCCAGCTCTCCGAATCCACTTTCAAGGTAAGTGGGCTCAGCATATTTCTCCTTGGCAGCCATGATCATGATCTCCGAAAGTTGGTGGCATAAAGTTTCTCCCGACTAAAAGCTTTTATGGTTCAAACCGGCTGAAGAGTTGCCATGATCTTAGGCCTGGATATCGGCGGGGCCAATACCAAGGCGGCAGGCTCCGATGGGCGTTTCTCTGAGTGCGTTTATCTGCCCCTCTGGAAGCACGCGCCCCTGGATGAGGTGCTTGGGCGGCTGGCCGGCGAGCAGGCCGGAGCGGAGGCCCTGGCCGTGGTGATCACGGGCGAGCTGGCCGACTGCTACGGGAGCAAAAGGGAAGGAGTGCAGAGCCTCATGGCCGCGGTGAAGAAGGCTTTCGCCTGCCCCATCCTCTTCTGGGGCACATCGGGCTTCTCCTGGAAGGACCCGGTGGAGCTGGCGGCGGCCAACTGGTCGGCCTCAGCAGCCCTTCTGGCGCGCGATAAGGGCGACTGCCTCTTGGTGGACATGGGCAGCACCACCACCGACCTCCTTCCCGTGCGGGCTGGGCAGAGGCCCGCGCCCCGGACGGATTTCATGCGGCTGGCAGCGGGCGAGCTGGTTTACATGGGCCTGCTCCGAACCCGTCTGGATGCCATTTTGCCCTCTGCACAGATCAGGGGCAGGACGATTCATCTCGCGCCGGAGTTTTTCGCAATCATGGCCGACGCCCGCCTGGCGCTGGGGGAGATAGCCGAGGAGAGCTACACCTGCGACACGGCAGACGGTGCGGCAAAGGACCGCTCTGCGGCTTTGCGCCGTCTGGCCAGGACGGCCTGCTCCGACATCGAGGAGATTGGTGAAACCGGGGCGCTGGCCATTGCCCGCCAGGCTTGCCGACGGCAGAGCAGCATCCTGGCCGCGGCCATAGAGAGGCAGGCGAAGAGGCACGGCCTCGCGAAGGTGGCTGCGGCGGGGATCGGGGAGGGGCTCATCGCCGATGCAGCGGAGACTCTGGGGCTGGAGTGTGTGCTGCTGTCGGAGAGATATGGACGGAGCATTTCAGATGTCTTTCCTGCCTATGCCGTGGCGAAGCTTGCCGAGGTGGAGATGGGCAGTTTGGAAGAGAGGGTTTGAAGGCCGGGAGTGCAACTACTACTGATCTTAAGGCTACGGCTATTACTATCAGGATTATGGATACTATGAGGATTATTCTCCTGGAGAAAATGTGGCGATGTGCATTTAATTAAATTTAAATAGTTAAAAATACAAGTAGGTTATGGAGCCTTCCCAAAGGAGAAATCCCTTCATCGCCCGAAGGCTCGCGCTCCCCTTCATACCTTATTATGATGCTATTATTCTGATGTAATTAATCTGATACTATTATCTGATATTATTACAATGCAGTGCAAATATGCAGTGTATCCAGAAAAAAAACAGCAA
>DAOPZB010000228.1:0-2148 GCA_035353195.1 Methanothrix sp.
ACTTAATGGTGCTGTTGTCCATGCCGTGCGCGGAGAGAGAAGCCGCTACGAGCCCATTGACAGGTTCAGCCGCATAGTCAACTCATCCGATCCGATGGCTGTTTTGCAGGAGATAAAGCCGGCTTTTGTCTATGTGGCCGACTTGAATCTGCTCACCGGGCGGGGAGATAATCTTTGGGCCATAAAAAGGATTTCGACCAGGGCGACAGCCATGGCCGATGTAGCCGTGAGCGAACTGGGACACCTGGACAGGCTGCCGGAGGCAGTGCTGCCTGTTTTAGGCACCGAGACCGCCTCGTTTTCCCTGATAGAGCAGGCGGCTGAAACGAGGAAGATCGTGGTCAGCATCGATATGATGAAGGGACGGGTGCTGTCCGGCGATGGGTCTCTCGCCAAAGAGGAGCCGCTAGGCCTGCTCTCCCGGCTCGGCGGCCTGGATCTGGAGGCAGTCATATTGCTTGAACTGGATCGCGTGGGCACGTCCTCTGGACTGAAGAGGAATTTCTTAGAAAAAGCGGTGAAGTCGTGCGATCATCCCCTCATCCTGGGTGGAGGCGTCAAGGGCGAAGGGGACCTCTTCGCACTTGAGGAGATGGGCTTTTGCGGAGCGCTGGTGGCAACCGCCCTGCACAACGGCAGCATTCCGGTGGAGTGGGTGCAGTGGGGAAAGCGAAGCCGCAGTTGATAATCCTTCAGGCAATTCAGGCTATTCCAGCAAGAGGGAGTGGTTCACATGGCTTATCGTCTCCTCCAGGTTTGCGCCCTGCTTGGTGGTCCGGTATACTATGCGCTCTCCAACGTCGGCCTCCAGCAGATTATTCTGAATTAGCGTCTGAAGGTAAGGATTGACCGTCCTGAAATTCAAATTGGCCTGGTAGACTATCCTGGTCTTGCTGGCACCATTCAGGCAGATCTTGAGGATTTTTGATATTATTTCGTGTTTGCTTCTCTTCATGGTAGTGCTCCTGACAATAAGGTATTGTACATCTAATCAATCATATAGACGATTATGTTAAGTCATCACCTCTGAATCTACAGATCTGACCACCACTATCTTCCTTTCTTTAAGTCATTAACTCAATATAGAAATATAAATCCGAAAAATAAATCCGGATTTTAAAGCAGAATCAATCCGAACTCTCAGCCTCACGGCCTTGACAAAATGGGTTTGAACGCCGGCATTAAAAAAGATGACGGCTGGAGTGTGGAAACATTGTGGAATCGCTTTGCGTGATTGGAAAATCGAAGATCACAGCTTCCTATGGCAGAACCACCAGTCCTCGCAGACCATTCCCCCGCCCGTCTTCCTGGTGGCGGCGGTCTTTTCGTCGCCTGGGGGAGGCACAATCACCTGATCGCCGATCAGCTCGTTGTTGGGCCAGTTGGCGGGAGCTGCCACCTTGTTCTTGTCCACGGTCTGCAGAGCAGTTACAGCTCTGACGATCTCGTCCATGTTCCGGCCCACCTCCTGGGGGTAGAAGAGGATCAGGCGAATTGTTGCCTCAGGGTCGACGACGAAGACCGCCCGGACGGTATTGGTGGCTTTGCCGGGATGGATCATGCCCATCCGCGCGGCAATCTTTCCCTGGTCGTCGGCGATGATGGGGAACTTGATCTCCACGTTGAGGTTCTCTTTGATCCACTGCGTCCACTTCATGTGGGAGAAGACCTGGTCGATGGACAGGCCGATCAGCTCGCAGTTCAGCTTCTCAAACTGCGCCCGCCTCTTCTCAAAGGCTACGAACTCGGTGGTGCAGACCGGTGTGAAGTCGGCGGGGTGGCTGAAGAGGACGAACCACTTTCCCGCATAAGCATCGGGCAGGGTCATCATGCCCTGGGTGGTCTTGACCTCCATTTTAGGCATCCTGTCTCCGATGAGGGGAAAGCCCCCTTCGCCTTCGCCGCCGTGATGCATCATGGCCATATGCTTCATACCCATACCCATGCCCTTGCCCATTCCCATATGCATGGGCTTCTCCATCATACACATGCTCTTTTTACCTCCGTTTCGGTCTCTTGCGCTCTTTGCCGCAAATCGCTGTAAATATCAGATGAGCATCCAAAGTAATTAAAGGTTACTATTATAAAGTAAGCGAATTAGCAGAGCTTTATCCGGATTCATCCGATTATGACCGCAATCCCATAGCA
>DAOPZB010000229.1:0-2147 GCA_035353195.1 Methanothrix sp.
GAGCGAGCTAACAACCGAACGAACTGAAGATGGCCCCACAAAATAGCGAGGAGCCTGATATAGGCAGATGCAAAGAATTGTATAGTCAGAAAGACTATTATCGATGGATTTGGCGCAAGCTGAGGGCATCATGGACCGGGAATCAATTGAGGAGAGGGTCGGGCAGATCGTAGGCAGCTATCCGCAGGTGGAGGCGGCCTACATCTACGGCTCGTTTCTCAAAGGTGAGGATTACAGGGACATCGACGTTGCCCTGCTCTTCTCACAGGGCCTGTCTCCCTATCAGTGCCTGAAGCTGTCCCTTCGCATCGGCAGCGATCTGGATTTGCAGATCATGCCGGGCAGGGACTTCGATGTCAGGGTCCTTAACAATGCCCATCCGGAATTTCAGTATGAAGTGATCAAAACTGGAAAGGCCGTATTTTCCAGGAGCAAAGAGGAGCGGTGCGACTATGAGGCAGAGGTGATATCGACCTATCTGGACCTCAAAGAAATGTACGACTATTACGATCGGAGATATTTGGCGAGATGATTATGCCCGAAGATATATTCAAGATGCCCCGCATGGGAAAGGAGGAGTACGACCGGCTGGTCGAGGAGCAGTACGTCTGCCGCATCGCCTTCCAGGGAGACAGCCACCCCTACATTGCTCCCTTCATCTATGTCTTCGACGGCAGGTACATGTATTTCCTATCCACAAAATACGGCAAGAAGGTGCAGCACTTCCGGAACAATCCCCTGGTATCTGTGGAGATCGAGCACTACTCCCCCGACCTCTCCACCTTCAGCTTCGTCTCCCTGCCGGGGCGGCTGGTGGAGGTGGAAGGGCCGGAGGAGAAGAGAGCGGTGCGGGAGAGGTTTATTCGGCTGATCTTGGACAAGGGCCTCTCTAAAAATGTGCTGTCGGCGCTCGGCCACCATCCGGACGAGCCGGTGCAGGTGCTTGCCGAGGCGGAGAACAGCTCCGTCTGGAAGCTTGTCGGGGTCCGGGCCAGGGAGATCAAGGGGCTGAAGAGCCATGGAGTTAAGAACCGTTAGTGAATTATGAATTAGCTGCAGGAATTTACCCGGATGCATTCCATCACCAAGATTTATATCTCTGAAATCCCAGTTTATATTCAGGAAAGAAAATGAACGACACTATCGAGGTATCCAGAGATGTTTTTGAGCCCCTTGTTATGCTCGTTAGAGAGGGCTTATTTAAAAATGAGAAAGAAGCTCTGAAATTCCTTGTTCTTGATCAAGCTGCCTCGAAAATCCATAATTTTGATCTCAAGATATCGGAGATGCGAGCTAAGTACAATATGAGCTTTGAGGAATTTAAAAGACGCATTGAATCAAGGATTGGAGAAGAGATCTTTGAAGAATGGGACGATTTCATAATCTGGGAGAGCTATGAGGCATCTCGCAATTACTGGCTAAAAGTAGAATCCAGACTCAAGAGTTCAACAAAATGAAACCTCAGGCTATTCTGGATGTCCTTTCCGAAAGCGATATTGTAATCGATACAAAAATAATTGATCTGGTTCAGGAGCCAGGAAGACAATCACTACGTGCCATCGCTCAATTGAAAGGAGGATACCTTCTCCACATCAATGAGGCCCATGGAAGGAGTTTTAGAAGCTACTCATACCAAGTTAGAAAAGGCGATGACATGGTGATAAGATGGGACAATGCGCCTCATTGGCCCGGTATGAAAACGTTCCCTAACCATCTTCATCTCGGCAGCGAAAAGAATGTCATTGAGTGCAGAGAAGTCTTCGTAATGGATGTATTAAAAGAGATTGAAAAATATATAGTTTTGATTTAAGATTGTTCTTATCTCTTCCCCGCCTTCTCTGCCGGCAGGCTGCACAGCGGCCCCTTGAGGTAGACATACCAATAGAGCGCAGCCACGAACAGCGCCGCCCCCACGATGTTGCCCAGGGTCACCGGGATGAGGTTAGTCACCAAGAAGTTGTACCATCCCGCCCCGCCGGCAATGTTCGCCGTGGCAATATTGGCCTCGGCGAGCTTTGCCGCAATGGCCGGATTGTTGGCCGCGAATATTCCCAGGGGGATGAAGAACATATTGGCCACGCTGTGCTCAAAGCCGATGGTAACGAAGGCCATTATGGGAAACCAGCAGGCAAAGATCTTGCCGATGA
>DAOPZB010000230.1:0-2062 GCA_035353195.1 Methanothrix sp.
ATGATGTGCCATCTGATTCTCCACCTACATCTATTACATCTAACTCTTCGACGATCGCGTCCACCCGGAGGGCCTCGGATAGGCTGGGACGGGTTCTGCCGCCATCTCCGGAGATCAGCTCCTTGATGTAAAGGCCGCTGTCGCCTTTGATGTCTATGCGGGCCATCTTGCCCGCGACCTCCAATAGATCTGCGCTGTAAACCTTCCTCACTCTGAGCTTATCTGCCCTTCGGTGAGACACGCGTGTTGGCGTTCGCTGATCGACCGACCCAACCAATTCTGTCAGGACTGATTTAAGCTTTTCTTCTCCGACCTCTGCTCCCAGGCGCACCAGGGCGGAGTAGGTCTTGACAAATGTCGCCTCTTTGAGCTTCTCCACCATGGATGAGGTTGCCGGGGCAATCTCCAGCACCTCCACCTTTCCCGCAGCGCGGCGGTTGATCTCCGCTTCCAGGGCGAAGAGATCGATGGTTCTGACGAGGGGGCGCACCGCCTCCACAATGAAGGGCCGGCCTGAGCCCAGCATGCGGGCGTCGATGTCCTCCCGGCCCGCGCCGTGGAAGACTGTGTCTTCTGCTGCCGCTGCCTCCATGACTGCCGGGCGGATCAACTCGTCCACCGACTCCTCGTACATTCTGCCCGTGCCACTGCAGCGGGGGCAGCCCCGGCCCCGGCATTCGCGGCAGGGCCAGCGGGTCTGGGGGATGCCGCGCACCAGCTTTCTGTAGCGTCCCCGGATGAAGAGGGATGCCACCTGCAGATCCACCTCTCCCGTCTCCAGGTTCAGGTGGGCGACGATGTCCGGGCTCTTTATATCGAACTTCTTTTTCGTGATCAGAGCAAGCCTTTTGCCCACTTCGCGATTCAGTTCTGACTTGAAGGGCTCGGCGTGCTGGCTGCCCCCGTCGGCCAGGAGCAGCTCCTCGTTTTCGGACAGGAGGCCGGACATCTTCGTCCCCACCACGAACGTCTCATACTCCCGGGCGGCCAGGGCTGATGCTGCCTTTTCCGCCCAGGCGTCCAACCTCGCCGCCGTCATCATCCCCAGACAGACGGTGCAGGGCGCGTCCTCTTCCCCCCGTCGCGACAGCTTGAGCCGCGCCGGGGCAAATGTGGGCGCGAGGATCTCCAGCAGGGCACGGTCGCTCTGGGCGGAGGCCTGCATGGCCAGGGCCGTCTTGAGGGAGCGGCCTCTCTCCGGATTGGTCAGGCCGGTGGCCAGCATGGCGAACTGGCGGCCCAGGCAACTATCGCAGATGGGGCCCAGGGCTATGATCTTTCGAGCTGTATCGAGGATGGATTCCCGGAGGTTCTCTGGCGACTCCGGATGGTCTGGATTGTCTTGGCTCATGGTAACTCTTCAATTGCAGCCATAGGGCTACTGGTTTATTAGGGCTCGCACGGGCTCTCTCCTTCGGCCCATTTCAAATCTCAACTTCACCATGCCCATTCGCCGATGTATCTCTCCAGGAAGTCGAAGGGAGCCGGCCGGTGCTTGGCAAGCTGCCAGGCGTCGTATGAGCAGAGGACGACGGCCACAATCCAGCCCAGGCCCGAGCTGATGGCTGCGATCAGGATGCTGAGCAGGAAGAGAACTATTCCCCTTTTGCTATACCCCAGGTAGACGTGACCCAGTCCTGCAATGATGAGGTTCAATATTACGGCAATTATGGGACTTTTAGACATGAACAGATCTCCATTTTTATGAATTAGGTCTCTGTGATAGCATAAAAATTAAACGGGTTTAGATGGATTAGTGGTGGGAAAGAGCTTTAGTACCATCCTTCCAGGTCGATTGTAAAATTCTCAGGGAGGAAGCAAAGCCCTTTCGGTCGGGATAGTGGCGATAAGGTTTGGGAGTGAAGGGTATACCTTACAGATTCATTGGGCAGTAGCTTATATTCTTCACCCGTCACTTGATAGCCGTAATTGAATTGATCCAGAAGCCAGAAATACTCGGGCGAGAGCAGGAGTCCTTGAGGCAAATTGTTTGTGACTTTGACTTCGAACCTGATCAGCGACGACGTGCCACCTACAAACCTATCTCTGCATAGAGTCTTGT
>DAOPZB010000231.1:0-2051 GCA_035353195.1 Methanothrix sp.
GCCTTCTCACCTAATGGAGGACCCGTATTTATAGATGACGGAAGAGAACAAAAGAATGGCAATAAAAGAATAGCAACAAAAGCAGAGCTGCACGAAAAGAACTATCCCGCCCCGCCCACCGTCGCCTCCGCCACGAGCAAGTGCGGCGATCCGTCGCTAACAGGCACGAGCTGCCCAGCCTTCCCGCAGCGTCCGCTGTTGAACTTCAGGTCATTTCCCACTGCGCGGACATGCATCAAGGTCTCCAAGATCTTGCCGGACAGCGACACATCCCGCAGTAGCCCTTTCTTCTCTCCATTTTCCACCAGATATCCTCTCTTGGCATTGAACTGGAATACGCCTTCCCCGGTGCTCACCTGACCGCCGCGACTGCCGGACAGATAGACGCCATCGCCAAGCTCATCGAGGATCTCCGGCAGCTTCCAGTCGCCATTGGCGATGTAGGTGTTGCTCATGCGCACCACCGGCCTGTCCAGGCCCTCAGCGCGAGCATTGCGCGGCACGCCCCCCAGGCGCGCTGCCGTCTCGCGAGAATTGAGATAGGACTTGAGGACGCCATTTTCTACCAGCACGGTCTCCTGAGCCAGGCTTCCCTCGTCGTCAAATGGGTAGTAGCCGTTTTTCATCAGGCTGGGATCGTCCTTGACTGTCACTAGCTCCGACCCAATCCTCTGGCCCAGCTTTCCTTCCAGACAGGAGTCCCCCTCTAAAATGATGTCTCCCTCAGTAGCATGGCCCACTGCTTCATGAACGAAGACCCCAGCCAGCTCCTGATCTAGCACAACGGGATAAGTCCCGCCCTTGGGCGCCTGCGCGTCCAGAAGAGCAACCGCTGTGCTTCCCACCTCTCTGGCCAGAGCGAATGAGTCTTCATGCTCGAAGAGCTCCAGGCCACCCACGCCGGATCGCCCTTCCCCATCCGTCTGATACAATCCATTTCTGTGCGCCACGGCGCTGATTACAAAGCCCACTCGGGTCATCTTGGTTTCGAGATCCAAGCCCTCAGAGCTGCTGTAATGAACAGTAAAATCCATCTCAGCATAGACCGCTTGAGTGGATGAGACGCCCTTCACCTTGGCAGCGTCCTCAATCTCTCGCAGGAGAGCTACCTTTTCCTCAAGAGACAGGTCCCTGGGATCTTTTTTAACAGGAACCACGACGCTTCCGCCGGCGGGAGCCTGCGCCAGAGTGAGGTCCTCGCGCCGGTCGATCTTTCGAGCAATGCGCTTGGCAAGAGCGACATCCTCGTCCAGGTCGATCACATTATCTCTGGTTACAAAACCCCAGGCCCCTCCAAAGAGCGCTCTCACCGCCGCGCCCTGAAAAGGAGCCTGGTTGATCTCTTCGAGCTTGCCGTTGTCAAGGACGATCCTGGTTCTACTGCCGCGCAGAGTCCGGATGTCGTAGAACTCGGACGTCATCGGACCCTCAGATGCTCCTGCTGGGAATAGAGATTGTCTCGGGCAGCATGATGCCGATCTTCTTTTCCGCGGCAAACTTTTTCAGCTTCTCTATCAGCCGGTTCCTCTGTCCGCCCATGGCATACTCGAAGACCTCACTCATGTTGGTGACGGGAATTATCTCAATCAGATCCTTGATGGAATCATCGATGAGAACATCGCCCAGGTTTGATTTCGGAATTAGCACCGTCTTGATGCCCGATTTTGCCGCTGCCTCGATCTTCTGAGTCACGCCGCCCACCGGCATCACATCTCCCCGCACTGAGAGCGATCCGGTCATGGCCACCGATTGCTTAACCGGCACGCCTTCTAAGGCAGATATGACCGCCGTAGCAATGGAAATAGAGGCGCTGTCGCCCTCCACGCCCTCGTAGGTGCCTATGAACTGGATATGCACATCCTTTCTGGTTATGTCCTCGCCCAGGAACTTCTTGATGAGCACGGAGACGTTTGTGACCGCTTCCCTGGCAATCTCCTGCAGCTTTCCAGTAGCTATGATCTTGCCCTCTTCCTTGGACTGCGCAGGCGTGACCTCTGCCATGATGGGCAGCACTATACCCGAGTCGCCCATGACCGCCAGGCCATTGACTC
>DAOPZB010000232.1:0-2034 GCA_035353195.1 Methanothrix sp.
TGATTGACCACCCTGAGGTTGAATATCGTCTCCTCTCCGGGCAGCAGACGCAGGATTATGGGCTTTGCCGCCCGGCTGCCGTTGTCTCCGCCATTGATGTGAACTGCATGATCCATTGCCGACTCCCTTGATGATATGGATCATAATATTTTATAAATATTTCGCCGGTAAAGAATCCCTCACATTCTGGAGGAGGTTATCCCCGGCCACAGCTTTTCAATGAGAACACATTATGCAAATGCGACAGATAGCTATTGCCTCAGGTCAGGTGGCAGCATGTTGGGAATTGTGTCCTCAATGGGATAGCACTCCTTGCAGGAGACGCAGCAGAGTTTGCCGGTCACAATCTCCTTTTCGTTCTCCTCGAAGACCTCAAGGGTCAGGTCTCCCTTGCAGAGCGGACAGGCCAAAATTTCCATAAGATCGCGCTTCATGGATCTGAGCATCTATTCTGAAGAAGTATAAACCTTTGGCCGATCTTCAGGCAGCTTGAGCAGTCGCGCCGCGTTCTTCCAGAAGATCGCCTCCTTCTCCGGCGCGCTAAGGCGCAGGCCGGCTATGATCTCCGCCGCTCTGCCCGGCTCCTCCCAGGGGTAGTCGCTGCCGAAGAGCACCCTCTCCGCTCCGATGTCTGTGATCAGGTCTTGCATCTGCACCCGGCTCATGTAGAATGAGACGTAAGCGGTATCAAAATAGACATTTTCAGCCGCGGGCAGGAGGTAGCGCCTCACCTCATCCCACATCCTCAGGCCGCCCAGGTGGGCCAGGATCACCTTCAGCTCCGGATAGCATTCCGCGGCGGCGGCAAAGCGCTCCGGGGTGCCGAAGACCTCCGGCCTGTCCAGGGGATCGCGCCCGGCGTGGGCGATCAGGATCATGTCCCTCTCGATGAGCGCCTCGTAGAGGGTGGCGCAGCGGGGATCGTCCGGATAGACCTGCTGCAAAAGAGGCATCATCTTCACGCCCAGCACGCCGGCGGCAGCCAGACGGTCCAGCTCCGCCTCCAGGCCGGGCATGAAGGGGTGGACAGCTCCAAAGGCGGTAAGCTTAACATTCTCTTTGCAGACGGACAGGATCCAATCGTTGAGTCGGCAGACATCCTCATGGCCCTTGGCCAGGGGCAGGAGCACAGATCCGCATATCCCGCCCGACTGCATCATGGCCAGCAGGTCCTCCGGAGCGCCGCTGCCCGGCACCTCCACCTTGAGCTTTCTCTTGGCAGCAGGCAGGATCTTGGCGGCCACAGTGCGGGGATATATGTGGGTGTGAAAATCGATGATCAATCTATGCAGTCTCCATCATACTACCATAATCATATTATCCCCATCTCGCCGAGCCTCTCCGGCAGGTAGGTCTTGGTCACATAATCCAGGCCCTTGCCGGCAAAGGCCTGCTGCTCAGCCTTCTTCTTGAGGTCTATCTGCAGCCGAATCTGCTTGTCCCAGTAGGGAGCGGCGAAGCGGGGGTCGGTCAGCTCGCTTCTCAGGGCCTGCATGTCCTGTTCGGTCAGCTTGTCTGTGGAGAGGTTGTAGTCCACGATGTCGCTGGGCTGCACACCCAGAAAGCGTGCAGTCGGCGTCACCAGGTGCTCGGAGAGATGGGCGCTCTTGATGGCCCCGTAGGCGATGCTGGCGAAGATGCGATAGGACCAGGGATCGCCATCGGTGAACACCACCACCGGCAGGTTCAGCTCGGCATTGAGCCGCTTGATGATGCGCCGGGTGGAGCGGGCCGGCTGGCCTTTGATGTGGACCAGTATGGCGTTGTACTGCTCATCAAAGCCGTTTTCGATCAGCCGGGCATACATTCCGCCCGTCTCGATGGCCATGACCATACTGGCGTCGTGGCTGAGAAACTCGATGTTATCCACATTGAAGGGTATCTGGTAGCCGGCCTCGCCCACATCCTCCTGGCAGTGCATCTCCCTCTCGCCGCGGCGAGTCTGCTCTTTGAGGCGCAGAGGCCCGAACACGGCAGCGCCATCCTCCTCAGGCCGGACATGAAAGTCCTCCCGGTGCATGGTGGTGACTATCT
>DAOPZB010000233.1:0-1947 GCA_035353195.1 Methanothrix sp.
GGTTGGCCCGGAAGTACTTGACATAGGGCTTTTCCCTCCCCTCCTGGCATACCGCTAAAGTCCTGAAATTCTCCTCCACTGCGCCGTCTGCCGTATCCAGGGCAGAATGGGATGCAATCATCCCGATTCGCAGGTCTTCGAGATCATATCCCCTCAAGACCTCCAAAACCTTGCTGCGATCTATCAAGTCAGAGCACCTCAAAATAAATGCATTGGTCCAGCATATTCCCATCCCGATTTATCAATGTGATCCTTCCCTCACAGAGCCCTCAAATAGAGCTCGCCTCTCTCCCTCTGCCATGCAAGCCCGCATGATATTGACAGGCCCGGCATATGTGCAGACGGCTCTGCACCAGCCACCGGGCAGAACCGTAGCCTCGCCCTTTACAGTTATAGTCCCTTTGCTCTAGAGTGCCCTGGCACAACTGGACGGCAACTCCGGGAGCGATAATCCTTCCAACGGATCGCGAACGCCAGCCAGGAGTTCCATCGCGACCATCTTCAATGCTGCGCCCCTGATGGCATGATGCATGATGCATGACTGCCGCAGCAGCGCACATCTCTTTTCAGCAGCATAACTGCCATGTTCGAGGATCATTTCACCTGTCTTCAGGCAGATTTCCCCTCCGGTAAAAAAAGGTGCTGTTGTTGTTTTATTATTTAAAAGCAGTATTTTTTAGTAACATTTGCAGAGCCATCTTTCCCGGATTTTTTCTGGCATTACTTTAATATACTCCATTATCATGAGAATATAGTCCACCGATTCGGAGTTGAGATTTTTGGCAGGAAGAGCATGGAAGTTTGGAGACGATATTGATACAGATGCCGTCATCCCCGGACGTTACCTGGTCATCAACGATCCGCGAGAGCTGGCGGTACATCTCTTCGAGGGCGTCCGCCCGGAGATGGCGAGCGGCATCTCTCAGGGAGACTATGTGGTAGGAGGAGAGAACTTCGGCTGCGGCTCCTCCCGCGAGCATGCTCCGTTGGCCCTCAAGGGGGCGGGAGTGTTGGCTATAGTCGCCAAATCATTCGCCAGGATATTCTTCCGAAATGCCATCAACATCGGCCTGCCCCTATTCATCTGCTCCCAGGTGGATAGGATCTCCGACGGAGATGAATTGCAGATCGACATGGCGGGAGGACTGATTCATAACCGCACCCGCAATGAGTCTTATAAGACCACGCCCCTCCCCCAGTTTCTGCGGGAGATCGTGGATGCGGGAGGGCTAGTGGAGTATACCAGGCGACAGGTGGCCGGGGTGGAGGCATGAGATATACTGTTCCATTAATTCCGGGCGACGGCATAGGCCCGGAGATCATAGCCGAGGGCTGCAAGGTCCTTGAAGCGGCGGCAGACAAGCACAACTTTTCCCTGAACTGGAAGGAGTATGAGCTGGGGGCGGAGCACTACCTCAAGACGGGAGAGCTGGTATCCGAGGAGACGCTCAAGGAGCTGTCTTCTTATCCAGCCATTTACCTCGGCGCTATCGGCGACCCCAGGGTAAAGCCGGGCATCCTGGAGAAGGGAGTGCTGCTCACCATGCGCTTCTACTTCGATCAGTATGTGAACCTGCGGCCGGTCAAGCTCCTGGAGGGCATCTGGACGCCCCTCAAGGATAAGGGCCCCAAAGACATCGACTTTGTGGTCGTTCGCGAGAACACCGAGGACTTTTACATCGGCATAGGCAGTCGCGCAAAGAAAGGCAAAAGCCACGCCGACTTTGAGATCAAGAGGAGCCTCTACAATATCAAGTTCGGTCTGGATATCGATTCCGACAGCGATGAGATAGGCTATCAGATCGGAGAGGTCAGCCGCGAAGGCTGCCAGAGAGTCATCAAATATGCCTTCGACCTGGCCATGAAGCGCCGCCGGAATGTGGCGAGCGTTGACAAGGCCAATGTGCTCAGCGACATCTACGGCTTCTGGCGCGAGGTCTTCCTGGA
>DAOPZB010000234.1:0-1745 GCA_035353195.1 Methanothrix sp.
GGCTAAACTGAGTTACTCTGTCTAACAGGTTTATTCTCATCTCTGTGCCTCTGTGGTTTTGTTCAGTAGCATTAGGCTTAATTGTCGGCCTGGCCAACCACAGAGGCGAGAGAGACACAGAGACAAAGAACCACTTCACAAATCACATACAAAAAATTCAATAAAAATTTGCAAGGGGCGGCATGCGCCGTGGCCATCTTATGGCGCGATCTTCGCCGCCTCTTCCGGGGTATAACCCAGGTGGACCACAGAGCAGAGCTTTCGCACCAGCAGGGTGGGATTCTCCGCCTGGAAGATATTTCTGCCGAAGGCAACGCCCATTCCGCCCACCATCACCGCGTCGTAAACCATCTGCAAGAGGTCCTTTTCCGTGTCCATCTTCGGCCCACCGGCGATGACCACCGGCACGCTGCAGCCCTTCACAACTTCTTTGAAGGTATCGGGCGAGCCGGTGTAATTGGTCTTCACAACGTCCGCCCCCAGCTCCGAGCCGATGCGGGCGGCGAGCTTGACATATTCCACGCCGTGCTCCTCCTTGACCTTGGGGCCGCGGGGATACATCATGGCTATGAGGGGCATGCCCCACAGGTCGCAGGTTCGCGCCACCCTGCCCAGGTCGTGCAGCATCTCCGCCTCATCCTCGGCTCCGACGTTGACGTGAATGCTCACCGCGTCCGCTCCGATGCGGATGGCATCCTCCACCTCAGTCACCAGGACCTTGTGATTGGGATCGGGTCCGAGGGAGCTTGACGCCGAGAGATGGATGATCAGACCTATGTCCCGGCCGTAGCCCCGGTGGCCGTGCAGCGGCAGCCCCATGTGCCCCAGGACGGCATTGGCTCCGCCCTCGGCAACCTTGTCCACTGTAGCCGGCATGTCGGTGAGGCCCGGGATGGGGCCGACAGAGATGCCGTGATCCATGGGAACTATGACCGTCCTTTTAGTTTTGCGATCCCGGATCCTCTCCAGTCTGATCGCCTTTCCAATCTTGCTCATATGCACTCAGATGCAAAGTCTTGAATTAAAGATGATGGTCGGTGGGGCATGGATGGGGCCGGCAAATATGCCTCTCAGGATATCTGCACCTCTGTCTCCAGCCTATCCCGCCCCCTCCCGCATTCCATGTAAAACAGCGTGGCCAGTGCATAGAGATAGGGCAGGGAGAGGAGGCTAGCCAGGGGGCCGACCAGGGGTATGGCGGGGAGCACGGCTCCAATGGCCAGGGAGGCGATTACTATTATCAGGGCATCGGAGAGATTTGCCTCCACAAACCTATAGCTGGCCGACAGGGCCTGCACTCCTGATTTGCCGTCGATCATCACCGCCTGGGCCACGAAATAAAATGCAAAGCTGAGTATGAGGCCGGGGATTATGAAAAGCACATACCCCAGAGCCACAATTATTCCCGCCAGCAGTGAGGACAGGATGAGCGGCTCCATCCTTTGTTTGGCGGACTGCCAGGCAGCGGAGATGTCGGACTTGCCGCCGGAGGATGCCTGTTTGATCATTTCGATGGTCAATCCCTCTGCCAGGAAGAATAGAGCGAACATGGCGATCATGAAAAGCAACAAGATTGCCGCCGCCGAGAACGCCGCAAAATCGTCTCCGCTGAATATGGCCAGGAGGCCCACCGATCCCACGAGAAATATCATTCCGGCAGCCATCGCGGCCACTGGAATCAGCGAAGGGACGATAAGTATGGGATTGTCCCGGTAGATATCGAGGGCCTTTGAGAAGATCTCTCC